>NZ_LR214974.1 GCF_900660545.1 Mycoplasmopsis cynos
CATTATATGTTTGATTAGATGCTTTATGCAATTATATTACTGCACTTGGTTATGATGTGGATGATCCAAATTCACCTGAATTCTTAAAATTTTGACAAGATGAAAATGTTGAAAAGGTTCATCTTGTTGGGAAGGAAATCACAAGATTTCATATGATTTACTGACCAATATTTTTAAAAGCATTAAATATCTCATTACCAACTAGAATTCAATCTCATGGATGGATTTTAGATCAATACGGACGCAAAATGTCTAAATCATTAAATAATGTGGTTGATCCATATGACTTATTGCAAAAATACCATCCTGAAATGATAAAGTATTACTTAGCTACTCAAATAAATTTTGGCGATGATGGGATTTTTGACGAAATAGATTTGTCAATGTTATTAATTCAGATCTAATTAATAATTTTGGTAATTAATTTCTCGTACATTGAAATGAATATCTTTCTTTTGGTTCAATGTCTTTAAATATTATAAAACAGAATATTTAGAGGATATAGAACTCGAAATAATATGATAAACATTTAAAACATATTTAATTATTTAATGAATACCAGGTTGATAAGGCGCTTAAAGAGATAATTTCACTTCTGATTCATTAAATAAGTATATTGACATTGTTAAACCATGGACTTTAAAGAAACTTATCAAGATTGGAAGAAATTTTGATAAGATTATTAATGGAATTTATACTATTGCTACATGTTTGCAGGTTGTTTTACCAAAGAAAATGGAAGAAGTAAAAAATGCTTTAGGTATGAATGATTATCATTTGATTTAGTTTTAGATTTCAATAAGTTTAATGAAACAACTCAAAAGAGCAATTTATGTTGTTTGAAAGAATTAATGTAAAAAATAGTGAGGAATAATGATATACTCAAGATCTTTTAAATATATAATTAACCCAGAAAAAATCAAAGGTTTATTGATTATTTATATGTGTTTACTCAAAAGCTAGAATGTTTGAAACTAATTATCTTTGGAATATGGTTTAGAAGGAAAAGATAAATTATTGTTTTACAAAGATGATCAACTAGACAAAGCTATCAAGATTTTATTAACATTCCAGAGTTTGATAAAGAAATAAAAACTCTTGAAAAAATGTCTAAGAAAATTGAATTTTATTCGATTTAGAACTAGAAAGATAATTTTTAGATTTTATATGCATCAAAAAAGCATTCATCATAATGAATGCTTTTTGATCAATTTTATTTAATTAACATCTTATTTTTATTTAAGAATAATCATTAAAAAATTTCATCATAGGTATTTATTAAAATAACATTCATTTCAGGATTTAAATAACTAGATATTTTTAAATAGTCCTTCTCATTTTCTTTTGGAATGAATACTTTCTTAATACCTGAATTTGAACATTTGATTAATTTTAGGTCAATTGCACCAACGGCTTTAATACATCCTTCAAGTGAAATTGCACCAGTAAATGCTGTGTCATCAGGAATTTTATATTTAAATTTTGAGATAATCGCTGTTGTTAAACTTATTCCTGCTGATTTCCGCTTATTTGAGAGTTTATATCATTAGTAGAAATACAAAACCCTTATTAATGTGATGTTTTATTTCGCTAGGATTGTACGCTTTTAAGTATTCATAAGCAACTTCTTTTGCTATCTTTACAGATAATTCATATCATCATTACTTTTCATTAAGATCATATCATCATTGCTTGAAGAGAATTGAGTAATAATTTTGAAATAAAGGCTTTATTATAAAAAGGCGATACCCCAATAATGTTAACTAGACCAGGTTTTTGAATATTACTTTCATTATTATTTTGATCTTTATAAATGTTTTCACTATCCCAATTATTAAATGCTTCTATATTTAAATTAGAAATGTTGTGTTTATTTAAATAACTGAAAAAGTCAAACAAAGCACTTTTAAGATTATCTAAGCATTGATTTTTATTTAAAGAAACAAAGTGAAGAATTTGATCATTTGTAAATTGTATGTTTGAATTAAATTTTTGATTTATTTTAGGAATTTCTCTTTTAATAATGTTTCTATTTTTCATTAAATTTAATTTCTTCAAACATATGAAAATTATGATTTATTAGTGCGTTATTATATTCATTGAAAATAAAGAATACTATTGATTTTTTATATTTATATCTAAATTTAATATTGATCTTTTATTTTTTTAGTATTAAATTGATTAAAATGAAATTAATATGTTCGGGCGATAAGTGCTAATATTTTTTATGAAAATAATAGGATTATTTACTTTTGATTTAATAATTTCACTAGTAAGTAAATTCACATTGTTGTTATTATTTAATGAATTTATAAATTTTGCAGCATCAATTGTTATTGTTTTTAGTTTTTTGTAATTTGAAATTGATTGAATAAATTGCTCGATATCAGAATTCTTACTACCAATGAGATTGAAATTTGTTATATCGTTTTTCAGATCATTTTTTAGATTAATAGCTGCACTTTTGAAGCCAATGATACTATTCATTAGATTTAAAATTAAATTAATTAGTTCATCTTTTACATTTTGATTTTTATTTGAAAAAGATTCAAGTATTTCAATTTTTTTTCTGTTTTCGCTAATAAATTTGGATTATGAGTAGTGTAATTATGCATTATTAAATTTTCTATTATTTTTTCAATATTATTTTTCATTATATTCCCCCTTTGCTATAACTTTATTTTTTCATACTTTAAAGTTATAATAATTTTTTTATTAAGATCCATTTCTAAAATAACGTTACTAATCGTAGACAAATATTAATATCTATAAAAGATTCTATTTTCCTTACACCAAAACCAGATTCAATAATTTTTTTGACCACTCTTTTAAATGATTTATGATCAAAAATAAAATCAATCTCATTTTTATATGAAGCAGAATTTGCTTAGTTGATCATTTAATTTTTTACAAAAATCTCATAAACAATGTCATTTGATATCTCGTTGAACAAGATGATATCATCAATCTTCCTAAATTTCTTCACGGAATTTTAGTTTTGCACTTTTTAATCATTCATTAGGTTTATTGATTAATCTTTTATATTCAAATAATGTAGAGTTTAAGTTTGTTGTGCAAATAACTATTGAGTTTTTTAAAGAGATTTCACTTCCCATATTATCTACATATGTTCCTGTTGATAATATTTGTAGAAGTATATCAATTGTTTTTTGCGATGCTTTTTCAATTTCATCAAATAAAACAATAGATTGAGGATTTTTTGATAATTGTTTACTTAATGTGCCATTTTGATCAATTAGCGATTTTATTTCATCAGCATATTCAGACATATTTAAAATCAAAAAATTTATCTTTTGAAAATAACTTTCAGCTATTAATTCTGCTGTTTTTGTTTTTCCAACTCCTGTTGGACCTGCAAAAAGATAACTTCTTCATGGTTTTTTGATTCTTGATTCAAATACATATCTATTTGGAATAGGTTTTGTTATTAAACATTTGTTTTTTTTTCGATAATTTCTGACTTTAAAATCTTTAATTTTTTATTTTTGAATTAATGTTTGATAGTCCAATTACAATAAAATATTTAAAGGTTTTTTTTATTATTTTGAAATTTCTTTAGTTTTTCAGAAATCTACGTTAAAAATTTAAATTTTATTTTTATTCAGGATTTTTTATTTATGATTTAATTTGTTCAATTTAATTTGAAAAAAAGTAACTATAGAAAATGTTATTTTAGTAAAAAGCTTTGTTTCACAAATTTAGAAATAACAATAAAAATTTGACAACTGATAAAAATAACTATATTAAATACATAAATCTGAACTTAATAACATAGTATTTCCATTTGAAAAAGATCTAAAAACCAATGACTATCAAACATTAATTCAAAATATAAAATCATTAAATGGATTTTAAAGTCAGAAATTATCGGACAAAATAAACAAATTGATTTAATAACAAAACCTATTCCAAATAGATATGTATGAATCAAGAAATCAAAAAACCATGAAGAAGTTATCTTTTTGCAGGTCCAACAGGAGTGGAAAAACAAAAACAGCAGAATTAATAGCTGAAAAGTTATTTTCAAAAGATAAATTTTTGATTTTAAATATGTCTGAATATGCTGATGAAATAAAATCGCTAATTGATCAAAATGGCACATTAAGTAAACAATTATCAAACAATCCTCAATCTATTGTTTTATTTGATGAAATTGAAAAAGCATCGCAAAAAAACAATTGATATACTTCTACAAATATTATCAACAGGAACATATGTAGATAATATGGGAAGTGAAATCTCTTTAAAAAACTCAATAGTTTATTTGCACAACAAACTTAAACTCTACATTATTTGAATATAAAAGATTAATCAATAAACCTAATGAATGATTAAAAAGTGCAAAACTAAAATTCCGTGAAGAAATTTTAGGAAGATTTGATGATATCATCTTGTTCAACGAGATATCAAATGACATTGTTTTGAGATTTTTTGTAAAAAATTAAATGATCAACTAGCAAAATTTCTGCTTCATATAAAATGAGATTGATTTTATTTTTGATCATAAATCATTTAAAAGAGTGGTCCAAAAAAATTATTGAATCTGGTTTTGGTGTAAGGAAAATAGAATCTTTTATAGATATTAATATTTGTCTACGATTAGTAACGTTATTTTAGAATGGATCTTAATAAAAAAATTATTATAACTTTAAAGTATGAAAAAAATAAAGTTATAGCAAAGGGGATATAATGAAAAATAATATTGAAAAAATAATAGAAAATTTAATAATGCATAATACACTACTCATAATCCAAATTTTATTAGCGAAAACAGAAAAAAAATTGAAATACTTGAATCTTTTTCAAATAAAAATCAAAAATGTAAAAGATGAACTAATTAATTTAATTTTAAATCTAATGAATAGTATCATGGCTTCAAAAGTGCAGCTATTAATCTAAAAATGATCTGAAAAACGATATAACAAATTTCAATCTCATTGGTAGTAAGAATTCTGATATCGAGCAATTTATCATCAATTTCAAATTACAAAAAACTAAAAACAATAACAATTGATGCTGCAAAATTTATAAATTCATTAAATAATAACAACAATGTGAATTTACTTACTAGTGAAATTATTAAATCAAAAGTAAATAATCCTATTATTTTCATTAAAAAATATTAGCACTTTATCGCCCGAACATATTAATTTCATTTTTAATCAATTTAATACTAAAAAATAAAAGATCAATATTTAAATTTAGATATAAATATAAAAAAATCAATAGTATTCTTTATTTTCAATGAATATAATACGCACTAATAAATCATAATTTTCATATGTTTGAAGAAATTAAATTTAATGAAAAATAGAAACATTATTAAAAAGAGAAATTCCTAAAATAAATCAAAAATTAATTCAAACATACAATTTACAAATGATCAAATTCTTCACTTTGTTTCTTTAATAAAAATCAATGCTTAGATAATCTTAAAAGTGCTTTGTTTGACTTTTTCAGTTATTTAAATAAACACAACATTTCTAATTTAATATAGAAGCATTTAATAATTGGGATAGTGAAAACATTTATAAAGATCAAAATAATAATGAAAGTAATATTCAAAAACCTGGTCTAGTTAACATTATTGGGTATCGCCTTTTTATAATAAAGCCTTTATTTCAAAAATTATTACTCAATTCTCTTCAAGCAATGATGATATGATCTTAATGAAAAGTAATGATGATATGAATTTATCTGTAAAGATAGCAAAAGAAGTTGCTTATGAATACTTAAAAGCGTACAATCCTAGCGAAATAAAACATCACATTAATAAGGGTTTTTGTATTTCTACTAATGATATAAACTCTCAAATAAGCGGAAATTCAGCAGGAATAAGTTTAACAACAGCGATTATCTCAAAAATTTTAAATATTAAAATTCCTGATGACACAGCATTTACTGGTGCAATTTCACTTGAAGGATGTATTAAAGCCGTTGGTGCAATTGACCTAAAATTAATCAAATGTTCAAATTCAGGTATTAAGAAAGTATTCATTCCAAAAGAAAATGAGAAGGACTATTTAAAAATATCTAGTTATTTAAATCCTGAAATGAATGTTATTTTAATAAATACCTATGATGAAATTTTTAATGATTTATCTTAAATAAAAATAAGATGTTAATTAAATAAAATTGATCAAAAAAGCATTCATTATGATGAATGCTTTTTTGATGCATATAAAATCTAAAAAATTATCTTTCTAGTTCTAAATCGAATAAAATTTCAATTTTCTTAGACATTTTTTCAAGAGTTTTTATTTCTTTATCAAACTCTGGAATGTTAATAAAATCTTGATAGCTTTGTCTAGTTGATCATCTTTGTAAAACAATAATTTTTATCTTTTCCTTCTAAACCATATTCAAAAGATAAATTAGTTTCAAACATTCTAGCTTTTTGAGTAAACACATATAAATAATCAATAAAACCTTTGATTTTTTCTGGGTTAATTATATATTTAAAAGATCTTGAGTATATCATTATTTCCTCACTATTTTTTTACATTAATTCTTTCAAACAACATAAATTGCTCTTTTTGAGTTGTTTCATTAAACTTATTGAAATCTAAAACTAAATCAAATGATAAATCATTCATACCTAAAGCATTTTTTACTTCTTCCATTTTCTTTGGTAAAACAACCTGCAAACATGTAGCAATAGTATAAATTCCATTTAATAATCTTATCAAAATTTCTTCCAATCTTGATAAGTTTTCTTTTAAAGTCCATGGTTTAACAATGTCAATATACTTATTTAATGAATCAGAAAGTGAAATTATCTCTTTAAGCGCCTTATCAACCTGGTATTCATTAAAATAATTAAAATATGTTTTAAAATGTTTATCAATATTATTTTCGAGTTCTATATCCTCTAAATATTCTGTTTTATAATATTTTAAAGACATTGAACCAAAAGAAAGATATTTCATTTTCAATGTACGAGAAATTAAATTACCAAAATTATTAATTAGATCTGAATTAATAACATTGACAAATCTATTTTCGTCAAAAATCCCATCATCGCCAAAATTTATTTGAGTAGCTAAGTAATACTTTATCATTTCAGGATGGTATTTTTGCAATAAGTCATATGGATCAACCACATTATTTAATGATTTAGACATTTTGCGTCCGTATTGATCTAAAATCCATCCATGAGATTGAATTCTAGTTGGTAATGAGATATTTAATGCTTTTAAAAATATTGGTCAGTAAATCATATGAAATCTTGTGATTTCCTTCCCAACAAGATGAACCTTTTCAACATTTTCATCTTGTCAAAATTTTAAGAATTCAGGTGAATTTGGATCATCCACATCATAACCAAGTGCAGTAATATAATTGCATAAAGCATCTAATCAAACATATAATGTATGTTGTATCTTCTAAAACTCTAATACCTCAATCAATATTAATTCTAGTTACAGATAAATTTTCTAAACCAATATTAATAAAATTGCTCAATAGTTCATTTTTTGTTTTAACTGGCATTAATCAATTTGGATGATAGTCAATATATTGAACT
>NZ_LR214975.1 GCF_900660545.1 Mycoplasmopsis cynos
TTTTGAAAAGATCTTTTATGAAATTTAAAAAAAAAACTAACATTGCTTCTTGAACACTAGAAAAGAAATATTTTAGAAAAAACTTTACTTAAAGAGAATTCTAGAAATAGAGTTATAAAATTTGAAATTCTAGCAAACTCATTATTAAATATACCAAGCAAAAATAGTAGAGTAAGAAATTTCGAAAGTGCCATCGACATTGAGGTTTCATTTGACAAACTAATAGAACAAAAAAACAATTAAAATTAAAAGGTCTGCAAGTGATGGTGCTGGTGGTCGTTTCAATTATTTTGTTATTTTAAATTGAATTAAATCTCGTGGTGTAGAGATTAAAATTTCAATGGAAGATAATACAAATAAAATAATAATTGATGATGAACCTGAAGTTCAAAAATTTTCAAATGGTGTTATGTTTGAAAAAAATAGAGCATTTATCATCTTACCTGCCGCAGTTAAAAAACTATAAAATTACCAATGATGAAGAGCAAGAAAATTTTGGTATAAATCAAAATAGATCGATTACAAACACATTGAAATGAACGGTTTCTAATCAACCCATCTTATTTTATAGTGATGTTGAATTCCAAAAAGATAAAACAGTATACTATCCAAATCAAAATGTTAATTACAAATTACATGATGGATAAATTAAACGTTGAATATTTAAGAGTAAGAGATTGAAGAGATTGAGATATAGTAGACTCTGCATATTCAAGGACAGCATTAGTTGATGGTAATACTTGATTTGGTACATTAGGATTTTTAGGGAAAGTTAATGATGATCCAAATGATGCTACTTTTTACGTTTTAACCAATCGCCATGTCGAAGGTAGTCCAAATGAGTTTTCTGGTATGTTAGATAGTAATCTTCTGCAAGAAAAAGGAAATAAAGTTTTCACACTAGCACCTGATAGAATAGGGAATTCTTTAGAAAGATATTATAATGTTAGAACTAGTGGAGAATTAAATTTAGGAAGAGGTAGGAGAGCTTTAACTATTAAATTACTTTGAAGTGGTGTAGAGCAAATTTCTAAAGATGGAAGCATTAAAAACCGTGGCCAAGATTTAACATTATTCGTTGTTGATTTAAATCGAAAACTATCCGAAGCAAGAGCAGCAGGTAATATGCAAATAGCTTGAAAAATCGAACATTTAATGAAAAAAGGAAATGTTAATATTGACATAAGTTATAAAAAAGGCGGAACTATGTCAGTACCTAATATTAGAGAAATTTCTGCATTAGGATGACCAGGAACACTATATGCTGGTTCAATTAACAGAAGACCAGTGTCCCTAGGTGATGATGGAAACCAATCTAGAGTGGTTGTTGGTGTGCCATACTTTAATCCTTACTCACAAATTTTTGTTGGTGGAGGAGCATCCGGAAGCGGTATGTATATTGGTGGAGATAATTACATAGCAACTTGAACAGCTGGTGCAAGTAATAATACGCGTAAGGCTTCACAAGGTTATGCTTATGACAATAGAAACTTTAACTTTTTCGGAGTTAATTGAGATAATGAAAATCCTTTAAAACTCAAAAATTACCACTCTATTGCTTCACAAATAATGAGAGCAAACTTAAGATTTCCTGAGAAATATGATCTTCCATGATTCTTTAAAGAAATTAATGAATAAAAAAAAAAAATCTGAACAAAATTTAAAATAAATATTCAAATTTTAAGAGGCTTATTATGAAAAAAATGCTTAAAATTCTATCTTTCACATCTTTAATCCCTGTTTCTTCTTTTTTTGTCATTTCTTGCTCAAACAATGAAATTAGTAACCATAATAAAAAACAATGGAGAAATATGATGAAAACATTATATTTACAAATAAACTATCTAACTTAACTCCTAAAAAACAGTTATCAAAAGTAGTGGAAAATACTAATAATGACTACATACCTATTTTTCCTATAGTAAAACAATTTAGTGGAGATATCCTAATTAAGGATAAATTACCTTCAGAGTTAAAATTTGTTAATAGTCAAAATCAATTTAAGTTCTACCCTGTTTCTTGATCTGTAGATAATGATATGCAAATTTTCTCCAATACTACTATTAATGGAATAGTTAATTATGAAGGCCATGATTTTCCTGTAAAAACCTATGTTATCACTCAATTAAAATCAAATATAAATGAGAGCGACTATTTTTCAAAGGAAGAAGGCTGAACTATTGATTTGGAAAAAAGTACCCGTGACGGTAATAGCAGCAATTTACCTAAGCTTATTGATCGTTCGGGTAATTATAGATCTAGTGCTTCTAGGTGAGAAACTGAGGTAAATTTGGTGAAGAACAAGATACAAATTTAGTTTTTCATTGAGAAGAACCAACAAATATTTCGAGATTTGAAGTAAATTTTTGACTTTATGCTAGCCAGGGGAACTCAAGTGGTAAGTTACCTAAGAGAATTTTTGTTCAATACTCAAAAGACGGTGAGAATTGAATTAATGTAGAAAATCAAGATAAAATAACAGACGAGGATTTAGGGCCAATGAGAGGAATGTCAGGATCTTTAGCAAATACAGCTCATGCAAAAGTAATTTCTTTCAAAACCGTTAAAACAAATTGAATTAGAATTCATTGAGAACCAGCTCAAGATAATCAAGGAAAAAATCACATTTTAGGTATAACAAATATTGCGTTTAAAGGGATTGATAAACAAGATATATTAAATTTTAGTCAAAGTAATGATATTTTTGGATATGAATATAATGGAGTTAATATAAAAATAATTCAGAAATAATTAATATTAATTCACAAGATTTCGATGACAACTTTAAGTTTTTTTTTGTTTCTCAACTAACCACATGCTTACTGGTAGTTGTTGCATTTGTAAATCTTAAAGTTGTCATCGAAATCTTGTGAATTAATATTAATTATTTCTGAATTATTTTTATATTTAACTCCATTATATTCATATCCAAAAATATCATTACTTTGACTAAAATTTAATATATCTTGTTTATCAATCCCTTTAAACGCAATATTTGTTATACCTAAATGTGATTTTTTCCTTGATTATCTTGAGCTGGTTCTCAATGAATTCTAATTCAATTTGTTTTAACGGTTTTGAAAGAAATTACTTTTGCATGAGCTGTATTTGCTAAAGATCCTGACATTCCTCTCATTGGCCCTAAATCCTCGTCTGTTATTTTATCTTGATTTTCTACATTAATTCAATTCTCACCGTCTTTTGAGTATTGAACAAAAATTCTCTTAGGTAACTTACCACTTGAGTTCCCCTGGCTAGCATAAAGTCAAAAATTTACTTCAAATCTCGAAATATTTGTTGGTTCTTCTCAATGAAAACTAAATTTGTATCTTGTTCTTCACCAAATTTACCTCAGTTATCTCACCTAGAAGCACTAGATCTATAATTACCCGAACGATCAATAAGCTTAGGTAAATTGCTGCTATTACCGTCACGGGTACTTTTTTCCAAATCAATAGTTCAGCCTTCTTCCTTTGAAAAATAGTCGCTCTCATTTATATTTGATTTTAATTGAGTGATAACATAGGTTTTTACAGGAAAATCATGGCCTTCATAATTAACTATTCCATTAATAGTAGTATTGGAGAAAATTTGCATATCATTATCTACAGATCAAGAAACAGGGTAGAACTTAAATTGATTTTGACTATTAACAAATTTTAACTCTGAAGGTAATTTATCCTTAATTAGGATATCTCCACTAAATTGTTTTACTATAGGAAAAATAGGTATGTAGTCATTATTAGTATTTTCCACTACTTTTGATAACTGTTTTTTAGGAGTTAAGTTAGATAGTTTATTTGTAAATATAATGTTTTCATCATATTTCTCCATTGTTTTTTATTATGGTTACTAATTTCATTGTTTGAGCAAGAAATGACAAAAAAGAAGAAACAGGGATTAAAGATGTGAAATAGAATTTTAAGCATTTTTTTCATAATAAGCCTCTTAAAATTTGAATATTTATTTTAAATTTTGTTCAGATTTTTTATTTTTTATTCATTAATTTCTTTAAAGAATCATGGAAGATCATATTTCTCAGGAAATCTTAAGTTTGCTCTCATTATTTGTGAAGCAATAGAGTGGTAATTTTTGAGTTTTAAAGGATTTTCATTATCTCAATTAACTCCGAAAAAGTTAAAGTTTCTATTGTCATAAGCATAACCTTGTGAAGCCTTACGCGTATTATTACTTGCACCAGCTGTTCAAGTTGCTATGTAATTATCTCCACCAATATACATACCGCTTCCGGATGCTCCTCCACCAACAAAAATTTGTGAGTAAGGATTAAAGTATGGCACACCAACAACCACTCTAGATTGGTTTCCATCATCACCTAGGGACACTGGTCTTCTGTTAATTGAACCAGCATATAGTGTTCCTGGTCATCCTAATGCAGAAATTTCTCTAATATTAGGTACTGACATAGTTCCGCCTTTTTTATAACTTATGTCAATATTAACATTTCCTTTTTTCATTAAATGTTCGATTTTTCAAGCTATTTGCATATTACCTGCTGCTCTTGCTTCGGATAGTTTTCGATTTAAATCAACAACGAATAATGTTAAATCTTGGCCACGGTTTTTAATGCTTCCATCTTTAGAAATTTGCTCTACACCACTTCAAAGTAATTTAATAGTTAAAGCTCTCCCTACCTCTTCCTAAATTTAATTCTCCACTAGTTCTAACATTATAATATCTTTCTAAAGAATTCCCTATTCTATCAGGTGCTAGTGTGAAAACTTTATTTCCTTTTTCTTGCAGAAGATTACTATCTAACATACCAGAAAACTCATTTGGACTACCTTCGACATGGCGATTGGTTAAAACGTAAAAAGTAGCATCATTTGGATCATCATTAACTTTCCCTAAAAATCCTAATGTACCAAATCAAGTATTACCATCAACTAATGCTGTCCTTGAATATGCAGAGTCTACTATATCTCAATCTCTTCAATCTCTTACTCTTAAATATTCAACGTTTAATTTATATCCATCATGTAATTTGTAATTAACATTTTGATTTGGATAGTATACTGTTTTATCTTTTTGGAATTCAACATCACTATAAAATAAGATGGGTTGATTAGAACCGTTCATTTCAATGTGTTTGTAATCGAATCTATTTTGATTTATACCAAAATTTTCTTGCTCTTCATCATTGGTATATTTTATAGTTGTTTTAACTGCGGCAGGTAAGATGATAAATGCTCTATTTTTATCAAACATAACACCATTTGAAAATTTTTGAACTTCAGGTTCATCAATTATTATTTTATTTGTATTATCTTCCATTGAAATTTTAATCTCTACACCACGAGATTTAATTCAATTTAAAATAACAAATAATTGAAACGACCACCAGCACCATCACTTGCAGACCTTTTAATTTTAATTGTTTTTTGTTCTATTAGTTTGTCAAATGAAACCTCAATGTCGATGGCACTTTCGAAATTTCTTACTCTACTATTTTTGCTTGGTATATTTAATAATGAGTTTGCTAGAATTTCAAATTTTATAACTCTATTTCTAGAATTCTCTTTAAGTAAAGTTTTTTCTAAATATTTCTTTTCTAGTGTTCAAGAAGCAATGTTAGTTTTTTTATTTAAATTTCATAAAAGATCTTTTCAAAATGGTTCAATAATTCTTTCGCGAATAATTGAAGTTTCAGATTCTTGGATTGTTTTTAGGTTTTCGTTGGTAAAATCAAGGTTTTCATTAATTGTATTAATTTTGCTTAAAGCAAATCCCTTAATCTTGTATCAAGTATTCCCGAGTATTTTATTATTTGTTCTACCTGTAACAGCAAATCTTATATAAGCTTCATTATTTGCTATTTTTTTAATTTGGTCTACCTTAAATAATTAGCAGGAAGACTATAATTTTGATATTCGACTTCATTGTTTTTGTTATGTTTAAGTCGGATAACTCCATTATTCAATTCTTCTAATTATTTATTCATTCGCTGGCTGTTTT
>NZ_LR214976.1 GCF_900660545.1 Mycoplasmopsis cynos
TATACCATATGAATATTTATTTTCATCATGAAATAAAAAAGAATTTCGTAGTAAATTTGATCGAAACTATATTATCGAATCAATTAATCACTTTAATAGTGAAATAGAAAATATTAACCAACAGAATTCATTATATAAAAACATATTTGATGAATTTTATCTTTCAATTCAAAAGGTCAAAAATGAAGATAGCATCAAAAAAGGTTGTTAGAATTATTGATGAAATTCCAACTAAAAAACAAGATTATGATGTATTAGGTTTTATTTATCAATTTTAATTGGTGAGTTTGCCTCAACAGCAGGTAAAAAAGCTGGGGAATTTTACACACCACTTGAAGCCGGGATTCTAATGTCTGAAATAATTTCATTCCATCTTAGTAAATTTACATATGATAAAGATGATTTAATTAGAATATATGACCCCACAGCCGGTTCTGGTTCTTTATTAATTAGAGTTGCAGAAAAATTCCAAAAACATATGAATGAATTACATCATGATATTAGAATTAATATATTGCACAAGAAATTCTACCAACCTCATTTAAGACATTGAGTATGAACTTAATTATGCATAATATTCCACCACAATTAATAAACATTAGAGAAGCTGATACCTTAGAAGATGATTGACCAACAGAAAGTAACGGAGATAAAAAAGTTAAAGCTATTGTAGCAAATCCACCTTATTCTCATCTTTGAAAACCTGATAATAAAATAATGATCCAAGATTCCAATCATATGGTCTTGCTCCAAAATCAAAAGCTGATTATGCCTTTTTATTACATAGTTTATATACCATTTAGATAAAGATGGAATAATGGCAATAGTTTTACCTCACGGAGTTTTATTTAGAGGCGGTTCTGAATATGAAATTAGAAAATCATTAATCAAAAAACAAAAAATTGATACCATTATTGGACTTCCTAATAATATGTTTATGGGTACTGGTATTTCAACTATAATAATGATTCTTAAAGAAAACAAAACTACTGACGACATTATGTTTGTTGATGGTTCTAAACTTTTTTCAAAAGATGGAAATAAAATAAAACTTGATAGATCACATATTATCAAAATATCAGATGTTGTTAATAACAGAATTGAAAAAGATGGATTTTCAAGAATTGTTTCGCTTAAAGAAGTTGAGGAAAATGACTACAATCTAAATATTTCAAGATATATAGATAATTATGATAAAGATGAAATTCATGACTTATATTCAACAATGTATGGTGGAGTATCTGACCAAGAAATTTCGGTTTTAAATCCATTTTGAAATAAGTTTATTGGTTTAAAAGAAAAACTTATTTCAAAAAGACCTGACGGATATAATCTTTTAAATCTAAAAAATGATGATTTAGTAAATACAGTAAAAAATGATTCATATGTAAAAGAGTTTATTAAAGAAAATAAAGACATTGCAAATTTAATTATCGAGTTTATTAAGAAAAATATTCCTTCATATGAAAATATTAATGAAATTAATGTTTATAACTTTGAAAGTAATTTCGAAGAATTTATATTAAATATTAAAGATAATGCCTTTATTGAAAAATATGACATATATCAAGTAGCGATTGAAAAATTCGAGATTATTAAAGAGGATATTGAAATAATTCAAAATTATCAAAATGATAATATCTCAATTTCAGAAATTCTTATTCAAGAAAAAAATATTGAAAATAATAAAAATGGCACTCTAGTCAATTGAGATGCTCGCTTAATAGGCAAGGAATTTATTATTGAGAAATTTTTTGTTAATGAATTAAATGAAATAAAAAAATTAAAATACAATATCGATTCAATAGAAAGCGAAATTAAAGAAACATTTGAATCAATTGATGAAGAAGAAAAAGATCTACCTATATTTAAAGAAAATGGTTTTGATAATAAAGAATTATCAAAACAAGTTGCTATTTTAAAGAAGGATAAATATGCATTAGATAATCTTGAATTAGCCGACAAACTTATTCATGTTTATAATTTAAACAACGAACTTAAAAATTTAAAAGACTTACTCAAAATAAATGAGTTCGAATTATTAAACGCCTCTTGTAAAATAAAAGATCATAAAATGTATTTTATCTAGTGAATCGTATTTTTTCAAGAGAGGCGTTTAATAATTCGAACTCATTTATTTTGAGTAAGTCTTTTAAATTTTTAAGTTCGTTGTTTAAATTATAAACATGAATAAGTTTGTCGGCTAATTCAAGATTATCTAATGCATATTTATCCTTCTTTAAAATAGCAACTTGTTTTGATAATTCTTTATTATCAAAACCATTTTCTTTAAATATAGGTAGATCTTTTTCTTCTTCATCAATTGATTCAAATGTTTCTTTAATTTCGCTTTCTATTGAATCGATATTGTATTTTAATTTTTTTATTTCATTTAATTCATTAACAAAAAATTTCTCAATAATAAATTCCTTGCCTATTAAGCGAGCATCTCAATTGACTAGAGTGCCATTTTTATTATTTTCAATATTTTTTTTCTTGAATAAGAATTTCTGAAATTGAGATATTATCATTTTGATAATTTTGAATTATTTCAATATCCTCTTTAATAATCTCGAATTTTTCAATCGCTACTTGATATATGTCATATTTTTCAATAAAGGCATTATCTTTAATATTTAATATAAATTCTTCGAAATTACTTTCAAAGTTATAAACATTAATTTCATTAATATTTTCATATGAAGGAATATTTTTCTTAATAAACTCGATAATTAAATTTGCAATGTCTTTATTTTCTTTAATAAACTCTTTTACATATGAATCATTTTTTACTGTATTTACTAAATCATCATTTTTTAGATTTAAAAGATTATATCCGTCAGGTCTTTTTGAAATAAGTTTTTCTTTTAAACCAATAAACTTATTTCAAAATGGATTTAAAACCGAAATTTCTTGGTCAGATACTCCACCATACATTGTTGAATATAAGTCATGAATTTCATCTTTATCATAATTATCTATATATCTTGAAATATTTAGATTGTAGTCATTTTCCTCAACTTCTTTAAGCGAAACAATTCTTGAAAATCCATCTTTTTCAATTCTGTTATTAACAACATCTGATATTTTGATAATATGTGATCTATCAAGTTTATTTTTATTTCCATCTTTTGAAAAAAGTTTAGAACCATCAACAAACATAATGTCGTCAGTAGTTTTGTTTTCTTTAAGAATCATTATTATAGTTGAAATACCAGTACCCATAAACATATTATTAGGAAGTCCAATAATGGTATCAATTTTTTGTTTTTTGATTAATGATTTTCTAATTTCATATTCAGAACCGCCTCTAAATAAAACTCCGTGAGGTAAAACTATTGCCATTATTCCATCTTTATCTAAATGGTATAAACTATGTAATAAAAAGGCATAATCAGCTTTTGATTTTGGAGCAAGACCATATGATTGGAATCTTGGATCATTTATTTTATTATCAGGTTTTCAAAGATGAGAATAAGGTGGATTTGCTACAATAGCTTTAACTTTTTTATCTCCGTTACTTTCTGTTGGTCAATCATCTTCTAAGGTATCAGCTTCTCTAATGTTTATTAATTGTGGTGGAATATTATGCATAATTAAGTTCATACTCAATGTCTTAAATGAGGTTGGTAGAATTTCTTGTGCAATATATTTAATTCTAATATCATGATGTAATTCATTCATATGTTTTTGGAATTTTTCTGCAACTCTAATTAATAAAGAACCAGAACCGGCTGTGGGGTCATATATTCTAATTAAATCATCTTTATCATATGTAAATTTACTAAGATGGAATGAAATTATTTCAGACATTAGAATCCCGGCTTCAAGTGGTGTGTAAAATTCCCCAGCTTTTTTACCTGCTGTTGAGGCAAACTCACCAATTAAATATTGATAAATAAAACCTAATACATCATAATCTTGTTTTTTAGTTGGAATTTCATCAATAATTCTAACAACCTTTTTGATGCTATCTTCATTTTTGACCTTTTGAATTGAAAGATAAAATTCATCAAATATGTTTTTATATAATGAATTCTGTTGGTTAATATTTTCTATTTCACTATTAAAGTGATTAATTGATTCGATAATATAGTTTCGATCAAATTTACTACGAAATTCTTTTTTATTTCATGATGAAAATAAATATTCATATGGTATATAAAAACCTAAATTTTCTTTTAAGCTATCAACAATTTGATCAGGATTTTCACCTTTTGTAAGATCTTCTATGTATAAGTAACATTCATTATTATTTGATTTTTCATCATTTTTTTGACATAGTTGATAATCGCCATTTTTATCAATTAATGTTTCAGTTTGCTTTGATGATAAGTATTTATAAAATATTAAACCTAATATAATTTTGTCATATTCTGTGACATCTAACTGTGATCTAAGTTCGTTAGCAGCAGATCATATTTTATTAGCAAGTTTTTGCTTGCTCATTTTGATAAAGTCTTGATTATTTTCAAGATTTTTCGCCATTTGTACTCCTTTTAAATTAAATTACCTTTATTTTTATATCTTAATTATAGTATTATTTATTAATTTCGCTGTAAAAAACTCAAAAAATATAAATAAAACATTATCCTTAAAAATTTTTCTTTTTTAGTTTTTTTGTTTTTACATAATAAAATGTTAAAAGTTAAAAAAAGATTTAAAATACTAAAGAGAAAATAATTAAAAATTGGATAAAGTATTTTGGTATTGCCTAAGCACTTTATCCAATTTTTATTTTTTAAAATATTGTGTTTAAGTGAAATTTATTTTAATCTTGCAGCATTTTTAAATATATATCTAATTTTTCATTGATATACTTAGCGAAT
>NZ_LR214977.1 GCF_900660545.1 Mycoplasmopsis cynos
CTACATTAACAGCAGCTATTGCTACTGTTTTAGCTAAAAAAGGATTATCAGAAGCTCGTGATTATGCTTCTATTGATAATGCACCCGAAGAAAAGCACGTGGGATAACAATTAACACATCACACATTGAATATCAAACAGAAAAACGTCACTATGCACACGTTGACTGTCCTGGTCACGCTGATTACGTTAAGAACATGATTACAGGAGCAGCTCAAATGGATGGTGCTATCTTAGTTGTTGCTGCAACAGATGGGCCTATGCCTCAAACACGTGAACACATTCTTTTATCTAAACAAGTTGGTGTTCCGCGTATCGTTGTTTTCTTAAACAAAGTTGATATGTTAGAAGGTGAAGAAGAAATGATTGAATTAGTTGAAGTTGAAATTCGTAGCCTTTTATCAGAATATGGATTTGATGGAGATAATGCGCCAATTATTCGTGGTTCAGCTTTAAAAGCACTTGAAGGTGATGCTAAATACGAAGAAAAAATATTAGAATTAATGGACGCAGTTGATTCATATATTGAAACACCTGTTAAAGAATATGACAAACCATTCTTAATGGCTGTTGAGGACGTATTTACAATTACAGGACGTGGAACAGTTGCTACTGGACGTGTTGAACGTGGAACACTTAAATTAAACGAAGAAGTTTGAAATTGTTGGATTAAAATCTACTAAGAAAACAGTTGTTACAGGAATTGAAATGTTCCGTAAAAATCTTAAAGAAGCTATCGCGGGAGACAATGCAGGATTATTACTTCGTGGAGTTAACCGTGATGATGTAGAACGTGGACAAGTTCTTGCTAAACCAGGTTCAATCGTTCCTCACACAGAATTTGAAGCTGCTATTTATGTTCTTAAAAAAGAAGAAGGTGGACGTCACACACCATTCTTCAAGAACTATAAACCACAATTCTATTTCCGTACAACAGATGTTACAGGTGGAGTTGAATTCGAAGCTGGACGTGAAATGGTTATGCCAGGTGAAAACGTTAACTTAAAAGTTAAATTAATTGCACCTATCGCTGTTGAAGAAGGAACAAAATTCTCAATTCGTGAAGGTGGACGTACAGTTGGTGCTGGTTCAGTAACAAAAATCGTTAAATAATTTTTCAAAAATAAAACAAAAACACACTATAGTGTGTTTTTTTCAATGACTTAATTAAGCAGGTAATTTAGCAGGGAAAACATCTTACTATTTTTGATATTGTCTGTGCTAAATACGATTTTTTCTGTTCCATCTTTCTTCAGAAAATAAATGTATAGAATTTTCCATCTTGAAGTTTATTTTCGCCTTCAAATTTTCATCTTAATGGGAAATCATCACTTGTTGCTGTTGTAGTTGCTTGTTTAATCACAACTGGTTCAACTAGTGTGTTATCAGTTTCTGATTTTACTTCTGTTGCAAATGCAACTCACTCTCCTTGAACACCTTGGACTGGAGCAAGATGTAATCCTATATTAAAAATTCCTTTTGCATCCAATTTATTGCTTTTATCTGCTGGGAATAATAATTCTCTAGTTTTAACACTACCTGTATGTTTAGCGATACCGTGTTTGGTAAAATCAATTGTCTGATTGGTTTTTCTAACAGTTCCCTCAGGTAATTTAGCAGGGAAAACATCTTTACTATTTTTGATATTGTCCGGGCTAAATACGATTTTTCTGTTCCATCTTTCTTTCAGAAAATAAATGTATAGAATCTTCCATCTTGAAGTTTATTTTCGCCTTCAAATTTTCATCTTAATGGGAATTCTCCATTTGTTGCTGTTGTAGTTGCTTGTTTAATCACAACTGGTTCAACTAGCGTGTTATCAGTTTCTGATTTTACTTCTGTTGCAAATGCAACCCACTCTCCTTGAACACCTTCAACTGGTGAATGATGTAATCCAATATTAAAAATTCCATTTGCATCTAACTTATTTTCATTTTTAGCCGCTGGGAATAATAATTCTCTAGTTTTAACACTACCTGTATGTTTAGCGATACCGTGTTCGGTAAAATCAATTGTCTGATTGGTTTTACGCTGTTTTGTTCAGTTGGAGAACATGCCACAATGGCCGCAACTGGTATTGAAACAAGCGAACCTCCTAATATACTAATTGTTTTTTTTATTTTTTTCATATTTCCTCCGTTTTAAAAATTATACTATCTTTTATAAAAAAAGTAAAAAGTTATTTTTTTGCTTAAAATTAAATTAAAAAGTAACTTTTTACCTTTTTGTCTCATTTTGATTTATTTTATAAATACATATAAATGTTTAATAATAATTTATAATATGAACTATTAAAGGAGTTAAAATGATAAACATTGTTTTATTCGAACCGGAAATACCACCGAATACAGGGAATATTATTAGAACATGCTATTCATTAGGCGCTAAATTACATATTATAAAACCGATTAGTTTTGATTTACATCCTAAATATTTACGCCGTTATGGCGCAGGTAGAATGTTGTCTGATATTAGACATGAAATACATAATTCTTATGATGATTTTTATAAAAAATATGCTGATAAAAATATTTTTTATATAACTAGATATGGTTTAAAAACATATGAAAAGTTGATTATAATGCAGAATTTAAAAAAAATAGTGATATTTGATTAATGTTTGGGACAGAATCAACTGGAATACCTAAAAAAATACTAGCATCTCATATTGAGAAATGTTTAAGAATACCAATGGTTTCTAAAATGCGTTCAATTAATTTAGCTAATTCTGTTTGCGTTATTGGATATGAGGTAATGAGGCAGTTAAACTGAAAAGATTTATCTATATATGAGGGTTGGAAAAAAGGTAAGGGACTTTTTATTAAAAGGAATGGATTTTGGACAAGCCAAACAGGAATAATTAAATAAAAGAATTAAAAAACTTCAGTTTCTAATAATTTCAACATATTCATTTTTAAGCTTATTAAATATTTTTTAATAGATATAAACTTATTAATCAATGATTAGCTTGATATTATCTTGTTAAAGCTTTAAAATGATATATGTTGATTTGAAATGAATTTTTTTAATTCTTTTATTTTAATATTCTGTTTGCTTGTCAAAATCATTCTTAATAAAAAGTCCTTACCTTTTCAACCTCATATATAGATAAATCTTTTCAGTTTAACTGCCTCATTACCTCATATCCAATAACGCAAACAGAATTAGCTAAATTAATTGAACGCATTTTAGAAACCATTGGTATTCTTAAACATTTCTCAATATGAGATGCTAGTATTTTTTTAGGTATTCCAGTTGATTCTGTCCCAAACATTAATCAAATATCACTATTTTTTTTAAATTCTGCATTATAATCAACTTTTTCATATGTTTTTAAACCATATCTAGTTATATAAAAAATATTTTTATCAGCATATTTTTTATAAAAATCATCATAAGAATTATGTATTTCATGTCTAATATCAGACAACATTCTACCTGCGCCATAACGGCGTAAATATTTAGGATGTAAATCAAAACTAATCGGTTTTATAATATGTAATTTAGCGCCTAATGAATAGCATGTTCTAATAATATTCCCTGTATTCGGTGGTATTTCCGGTTCGAATAAAACAATGTTTATCATTTTAACTCCTTTAATAGTTCATATTATAAATTATTATTAAACATTTATATGTATTTATAAAATAAATCAAAATGAGACAAAAAGGTAAAAAGTTACTTTTTAATTTAATTTTAAGCAAAAAAATAACTTTTTACTTTTTTTATAAAAGATAGTATAATTTTTAAAACGGAGGAAATATGAAAAAAATAAAAAAAACAATTAGTATATTAGGAGGTTCGCTTGTTTCAATACCAGTTGCGGCCATTGTGGCATGTTCTCCAACTGAACAAAACAAGCGTAAAACCAATCAGACAATTGATTTTACCGAACACGGTATCGCTAAACATACAGGTAGTGTTAAAACTAGAGAATTATTATTCCCAGCGGCTAAAAATGAAAATAAGTTAGATGCAAATGGAATTTTTAATATTGGATTACATCATTCACCAGTTGAAGGTGTTCAAGGAGAGTGGGTTGCATTTGCAACAGAAGTAAAATCAGAAACTGATAACACGCTAGTTGAACCAGTTGTGATTAAACAAGCAACTACAACAGCAACAAATGGAGAATTCCCATTAAGATGAAAATTTGAAGGCGAAAATAAACTTCAAGATGGAAGATTCTATACATTTATTTTCTGAAAGAAAGATGGAACAGAAAAAATCGTATTTAGCCCGGACAATATCAAAAATAGTAAAGATGTTTTCCCTGCTAAATTACCTGAGGGAACTGTTAGAAAAACCAATCAGACAATTGATTTTACCAAACACGGTATCGCTAAACATACAGGTAGTGTTAAAACTAGAGAATTATTATTCCCAGCAGATAAAAGCAATAAATTGGATGCAAAAGGAATTTTTAATATAGGATTACATCTTGCTCCAGTCCAAGGTGTTCAAGGAGAGTGAGTTGCATTTGCAACAGAAGTAAAATCAGAAACTGATAACACACTAGTTGAACCAGTTGTGATTAAACAAGCAACTACAACAGCAACAAGTGATGATTTCCCATTAAGATGAAAATTTGAAGGCGAAAATAAACTTCAAGATGGAAAATTCTATACATTTATTTTCTGAAAGAAAGATGGAACAGAAAAAATCGTATTTAGCACAGACAATATCAAAAATAGTAAAGATGTTTTCCCTGCTAAATTACTGCTTAATTAAGTCATTGAAAAAAACACACTATAGTGTGTTTTGTTTTATTTTTGAAAAATTATTTAACGATTTTTGTTACTGAACCAGCACCAACTGTACGTCCACCTTCACGAATTGAGAATTTTGTTCCTTCTTCAACAGCGATAGGTGCAATTAATTTAACTTTTAAGTTAACGTTTTCACCTGGCATAACCATTTCACGTCCAGCTTCGAATTCAACTCCACCTGTAACATCTGTTGTACGGAAATAGAATTGTGGTTTATAGTTCTTGAAGAATGGTGTGTGACGTCCACCTTCTTCTTTTTTAAGAACATAAATAGCAGCTTCAAATTCTGTGTGAGGAACGATTGAACCTGGTTTAGCAAGAACTTGTCCACGTTCTACATCATCACGGTTAACTCCACGAAGTAATAATCCTGCATTGTCTCCCGCGATAGCTTCTTTAAGATTTTTACGGAACATTTCAATTCCTGTAACAACTGTTTTCTTAGTAGATTTTAATCCAACAATTTCAACTTCTTCGTTTAATTTAAGTGTTCCACGTTCAACACGTCCAGTAGCAACTGTTCCACGTCCTGTAATTGTAAATACGTCCTCAACAGCCATTAAGAATGGTTTGTCATATTCTTTAACAGGTGTTTCAATATATGAATCAACTGCGTCCATTAATTCTAATATTTTTTCTTCGTATTTAGCATCACCTTCAAGTGCTTTTAAAGCTGAACCACGAATAATTGGCGCATTATCTCCATCAAATCCATATTCTGATAAAAGGCTACGAATTTCAACTTCAACTAATTCAATCATTTCTTCTTCACCTTCTAACATATCAACTTTGTTTAAGAAAACAACGATACGCGGAACACCAACTTGTTTAGATAAAAGAATGTGTTCACGTGTTTGAGGCATAGGCCCATCTGTTGCAGCAACAACTAAGATAGCACCATCCATTTGAGCTGCTCCTGTAATCATGTTCTTAACGTAATCAGCGTGACCAGGACAGTCAACGTGTGCATAGTGACGTTTTTCTGTTTGATATTCAATGTGTGATGTGTTAATTGTTATCCCACGTGCTTTTTCTTCGGGTGCATTATCAATAGAAGCATAATCACGAGCTTCTGATAATCCTTTTTTAGCTAAAACAGTAGCAATAGCTGCTGTTAATGTAGTTTTACCATGGTCAACGTGTCCAATTGTACCAACGTTAACGTGCTCTTTACTACGGTCAAAATCTAATTTTGCCATTTTTCCTTTCATAATCCTATAATTTTATAATTTTTATGTTTGTTTTAGCGCTAAAACCAACCTAAGTCTAGCCTTTCATCTAGATCCTGTCCTTTTCCTAAAACATATATTTATAATAATAAATCTATTTTATCAAAAAACTTTAAAAATCGCTTTTATTTAAAAGTCTTATATATTTTAACACAAAAAAGCAAATCATATATATTTTATTATAAGACATAATTTATTAATAAATATAAATAATACTAAAAA
>NZ_LR214978.1 GCF_900660545.1 Mycoplasmopsis cynos
TGATTTAATGTTTTTGTTGTTTTCTTTTCTTATTCTATCGTGTATAAATTAATTAATAAAAATGAGGCGTTATCATATAAGTAACTATGAAGATTCAAAATTTCCTAAAAATTTCAAATATTTTTGAAAAATTTGAAAAGAAAAAATTTTCATTTTGATCTAAAAGTCATTTTGAACCATTAGAACATTATATTAATATTCCTGAGCTTTACTTAGATAAGCAAAGCACAGCATTTTATATTTCTTCTAAAAATAAAAATCTTAATTTTAATAATATTTGAAATTCTATAATGAATAACAAAAACTCAAGTTTATTTTATAAAACTGTGAAAAATAACAAAGAAAATTACACAGCAAATAAAAGTGAGATTTTAAAAAAGATTGCTTTTATAAATTTGAGTGAGTATGATAAAAATAATGATGGATTACCTTTTATTGAAATATGAAATACTTGTATTAAAAGTTACGAAACAATCAAAAAACATTATGATTTAAGTATCTTTAATAAAGATTTTGAACTAACAATGAAAAATTCATTGTTCTCAAAAATCACATTCTATTCACAACAATTACATTCAGTTAATTTATCATATCAAAAAGTATTTGATTCTATCTTTCTTGAATATTCTGAAAAAATATCGCATAATAATGATGTTAAAATCATTGAAAGCTTTGCGTCAGTTGTTTATGATGTTGTTACTGATTATAAAAATGTTATGGCAGATCATTTAGTTCGTTTTTTAAAGGATTTAAAAACAAATCATTTTAGATTACTTGAAGAATATGAAAAAAGTGATTTTAATATTTCTAAGAAAATCATTGAACAAAATCGATTAGCTTTAAAGTATATGAAAGAAATAAATAATTCATCAATTCAACAAGTTTCAATTGCTATTAAAAAAAAGAGATATTTTACAAGAAATTTCTTTTTATTCATCATATAGAAAAAAACTTACTAAAAAAAATGTTTATTACATAAAATCAATTATTAAAAAACTAACCGGTGAAAAGAAAAATCTTAAAATAATGTTAAAAAATTTAATAAATGATGACATTAAGTGATTAGAAGTTTATAAAAATTTATTAATAAAAAGAAAATTGATTAAGTTTTGAAAAAAACATATACATAATGTGGTTTATTTAAAAAACAATATGATTTTTGATCTTGAAAACTTTGTAGATCAAGAAGTTAAAATATTTTCAGAAAGTAGATTTTTTCCAATTTTAAAAAGTAATAAGGACAAAAGATATAAATTAAGTAGAATAAGACAAATTATTAATTATGAATTTGATATACCAATTGACTTTTACACTTCTGAATCGTATAAGACTGATAAATCTATTGAAAAAGAAATGAATATTTTATTGAAGAAAAAAGACAAGATTGATAAATTAGTTTTTGTAAAAAAAGATACTTTAAATGAACCTTCAAAAATATTTAATTTTGAACAATCTATAAAGCTAGCCCAAGCAGAAGTGAAATGAAGTGATGAATCACAAAATAAATTGTTTAGTTTATTTTTAAGTAATAAAGAAATTAAAGTATCTAGACTAGAAAAAAATATAAAGAGTTATAAAAAAACTGTTGCTCCATTATTAAATTATTTTGAATCAGTAATTTCATCACATGAAAATGCTAAGCAATTATTAGAACTAGAGACAGTAAAAGATATCAAGAGTTTTAGAAAACTTTTTGCTTTTAAAGAGTGGTCATTAAATTTATTAATTAACCTTTCAAGATATACATCGTCAAAATCAAGTGTTTCAAAAAAATTAGAAATCGATTATTTAGCTGCATTAGAATTTATTAGACTTTATGAAAGTTTATCAATTAATATAGAAAAGATGTTTTTGCCTTATAAAAAACTTAAATTAGGTGAAAAATTTAAGCTAAAATTTGTTAAATATCACCTTAATGGTGCTAAGTTTTTATTTGTACAAGATGATAATTCAATTAGTTATGAAGAAAAAAAAGAAATTCTAAGAACTCTAGGGAACATCTCGAAAAGTTTTTCTAGTTCATTTATTTTTATTACTGATGATCTTAAAATAATAAATGAGTTATTTGAAGAAGTTTATTTCTTTGATGATTTTAAACTACTTGAATGAGGTTCAAAGAATGAAATTCAAAAATTGCCTGTTAATCCAACAATAGCTAAATTGTACAATCCAGAAATTAAAATACCTAATTTTAATGACTATTATAAAAACAACGATTATTATATTAATGACAGTTATAATCATGTAAACTAAACTAAAAATGATTTTTATTTTTTTACTTGAATATAACTGTCATTAATATAATAATCGTTGTTTTTATAATAGTCATTAAAATTAGGTATTTTAATTTCTGGATTGTACAATTTAGCTATTGTTGGATTAACAGGCAATTTTTGAATTTCATTCTTTGAACCTCATTCAAGTAGTTTAAAATCATCAAAGAAATAAACTTCTTCAAATAACTCATTTATTATTTTAAGATCATCAGTAATAAAAATAAATGAACTAGAAAAACTTTTCGAGATGTTCCCTAGAGTTCTTAGAATTTCTTTTTTTTCTTCATAACTAATTGAATTATCATCTTGTACAAATAAAAACTTAGCACCATTAAGGTGATATTTAACAAATTTTAGCTTAAATTTTTCACCTAATTTAAGTTTTTTATAAGGCAAAAACATCTTTTCTATATTAATTGATAAACTTTCATAAAGTCTAATAAATTCTAATGCAGCTAAATAATCGATTTCTAATTTTTTTGAAACACTTGATTTTGACGATGTATATCTTGAAAGGTTAATTAATAAATTTAATGACCACTCTTTAAAAGCAAAAAGTTTTCTAAAACTCTTGATATCTTTTACTGTCTCTAGTTCTAATAATTGCTTAGCATTTTCATGTGATGAAATTACTGATTCAAAATAATTTAATAATGGAGCAACAGTTTTTTTATAACTCTTTATATTTTTTTCTAGTCTAGATACTTTAATTTCTTTATTACTTAAAAATAAACTAAACAATTTATTTTGTGATTCATCACTTCATTTCACTTCTGCTTGGGCTAGCTTTATAGATTGTTCAAAATTAAATATTTTTGAAGGTTCATTTAAAGTATCTTTTTTTACAAAAACTAATTTATCAATCTTGTCTTTTTTCTTCAATAAAATATTCATTTCTTTTTCAATAGATTTATCAGTCTTATACGATTCAGAAGTGTAAAAGTCAATTGGTATATCAAATTCATAATTAATAATTTGTCTTATTCTACTTAATTTATATCTTTTGTCCTTATTACTTTTTAAAATTGGAAAAAATCTACTTTCTGAAAATATTTTAACTTCTTGATCTACAAAGTTTTCAAGATCAAAAATCATATTGTTTTTTAAATAAACCACATTATGTATATGTTTTTTTCAAAACTTAATCAATTTTCTTTTTATTAATAAATTTTTATAAACTTCTAATCACTTAATGTCATCATTTATTAAATTTTTTAACATTATTTTAAGATTTTTCTTTTCACCGGTTAGTTTTTTAATAATTGATTTTATGTAATAAACATTTTTTTTAGTAAGTTTTTTTCTATATGATGAATAAAAAGAAATTTCTTGTAAAATATCTCTTTTTTTAATAGCAATTGAAACTTGTTGAATTGATGAATTATTTATTTCTTTCATATACTTTAAAGCTAATCGATTTTGTTCAATGATTTTCTTAGAAATATTAAAATCACTTTTTTCATATTCTTCAAGTAATCTAAAATGATTTGTTTTTAAATCCTTTAAAAAACGAACTAAATGATCTGCCATAACATTTTTATAATCAGTAACAACATCATAAACAACTGACGCAAAGCTTTCAATGATTTTAACATCATTATTATGCGATATTTTTTCAGAATATTCAAGAAAGATAGAATCAAATACTTTTTGATATGATAAATTAACTGAATGTAATTGTTGTGAATAGAATGTGATTTTTGAGAACAATGAATTTTTCATTGTTAGTTCAAAATCTTTATTAAAGATACTTAAATCATAATGTTTTTTGATTGTTTCGTAACTTTTAATACAAGTATTTCATATTTCAATAAAAGGTAATCCATCATTATTTTTATCATACTCACTCAAATTTATAAAAGCAATCTTTTTTAAAATCTCACTTTTATTTGCTGTGTAATTTTCTTTGTTATTTTCACAGTTTTATAAAATAAACTTGAGTTTTGTTATTCATTATAGAATTTCAAATATTATTAAAATTAAGATTTTTATTTTAGAAGAAATATAAAATGCTGTGCTTTGCTTATCTAAGTAAAGCTCAGGAATATTAATATAATGTTCTAATGGTTCAAAATGACTTTTAGATCAAAAATGAAAATTTTTT
>NZ_LR214979.1 GCF_900660545.1 Mycoplasmopsis cynos
AGCTACTACACCTGAAGCAAAAGAAAAGTTAAATAAAGAACTAGATAAAGCAATTAAAGAAATTGAAGATAAATTAAAGAGTTAAATTAAAACGTTATAAATTTGTTACCTGAGTTTTCTAGATACTCAGGTTTTTTAATTATTTTGCTATACATTTAAATGCTATATACTTTAAAAATCAAAAACATTCTTATAAATATTGATATGATCATTTAAATAACGAGTATAAATTCTTTATTTGGAAAATACAAATATATTTAGACAACTAAATAATAACTATAAAAAATTGATAAATATGATGAAAACATAAATGTTAAAAAGCTATTATCAACAATAAATTAAGAAATATGCTTCCAATTGAAGTTAATACTAATACAAAATTTATTGATAAATAAAAATTTCCAGAAATACAGAATATGGTAAACATATAAAGTATTATATTTCATCAAATGCCTAAGATCTATCAACTATTTTAAGCACATTACAAAAAATAAGCATTGTTGACTATTTAAATTATTCTAAAAAGTCTTTTTAAAATATTAGATTTATAATCAAAATTTTAAAAACGTTCTTCTAACTTTAGATGAGCAACCAAAGATGATAATCCATTTAAGACCGTTAGATGAAATTATTATAAAGTTTTTATTATAAGTATTTTATTTATCATCTTGATTAACCTCTTGTTTTTGAATTTTTATACTTTGAATAAAAAATAAAAAGGCAAATAATTAATAGAATTAGTGAATACATTAAAACATTACTACAAATCCAGCATATAAATATAAAACCGTTAGTAACAAAATTAATATTGTATAAAAAACTATCCTATAAACTAAGATATATGAATTTTGTCTAGTGAATTCTTTTTTATCAAATATCATAAATATATAATTATTACCAATAGGCAAAACCAACGAACTAAGCATTTGCGTCAAAGCATTTAAAATTAAGTACGATATTAACAATAATTTTGGGTCATTTATAATATTTAAAAAAAGTCAGATAAAGCTTAATAATGCAATTACTAAAATAATAATATTAAAATATAAAGACCTATTATGAGCATTTATTTTATTTAGCAAAAAGGAACACAAGGTTCCTATTAAACCAAAACCAAATATACAAATTGTAAAAATAAAGGTTCACTCTTTATAATCATAATTAACAAAACTGAAAAATTGATTAATTCCTGCTTGTTTTGGATAAAGTAAGATTGTTATTAAAAATCCTAGCGAAATTGCAAAAGTTCAATTTAAATATTTATTTTTGCTAGTTTTAATTTCAACATCGTGTTGTTCAATAAATTCAATATGATTCTTCTTTTGCTTTAAACATAAATATAATGATGTTGAAGTTAGAAATGTAATCATATTTAATAATAATGTAGCTCAAAAAGGAAAATATTTAAATAACAAAAAGCCTAAAATTGGTGATAAAAATGAAGCAAAAGATAATCCTAATGAGTTAAATAAATTATATTGTTTCATATCATGAGAATTATTTGATAAATAAAAAATTATATTTTTAATAGCTAAAAATCTAAAACTGTTAAATAAACCATATAATGAACTAGAAATAGTTAAAATCCAAGAAAATGTGTGCCCATAAATATTCGTATCAATTAAAAAGTAAATCACAAAAACAATTAATACAACTAAAAAACTTGAAAAATCTGCAAAAAATATGATTTGCTTATTAGTGAATTTTTGAACAATTTTTGGCCCAAAAAATATATACAATTAAAGCTGGCAATTGGATAAATAGATAAAACAATGAAACAAGTCAAAAATTTTCTGTTAATTTAAAAATATAAACTGACGAACTTAACTTAACCGCTTCTGTTCCTAAAATAGAAATTATTAAAGCGGATGTATATTTAAACTTATTAATAATGTTGGTTTTTTTAGTTATTACTTGTTCCATAATTTGTCCTAATATTTAATTATATTACAATCTTACTATTGCTAAAACTCTAAATTTAATAGCTCAAAATAGCAATTTTAAGCTATATTTAAGCAATTATTATCAAGGATAAATAAAAAAATATAATAAAATATATTTATGGGATTTTTTAAAAATTTAATTAATAAAGTTTTCAAAAAAGAAAACAAACAAGATATTCAAACTCTAAAAGAAGAATTAAAAGAGCAAAAGCAAAAAGAGATCTTAACAAGTGAAAAATTTAAAAAATATGAAAATGGTCTTAAAAATAGCTCTGATTTTGGTAAAAAACTTTTAGAAATTCAAAACAAATATAATCAAATAGATGAAGACTTTTTTGAAGAATTAGAAGAACTACTAATAATGTCTGATATTAACTTAAAACTAGTTGATGTAATTATTGAAAAAATCAAGCAAGAAGTAAAAATAAATAATATCGATGATCCAAAACTTATTGGCGAGCTTATTGCTGATCAACTTTTTGTAATATATACTGGAAATACAATTACTAATACTAACTTAAATTTTTCTGATGGTAGATTAAATATTTTTATCTTTGTAGGTGTTAATGGCTCAGGCAAAACAACTTCTATTGCTAAAATAGCAAATAAATACATCAAAGAAGGTAAAAAGTTTTAATAGCAGCCGCTGATACATTTAGAGCTGGCGCAGTAAACCAATTGGGTATTTGAGCAGATAGAATAGGGGCTAAAATTATAAAACCACAAAAAGAAGGCGCCGATCCTGCTTCAGTTGTATATGAATCACTTGATAAAGCCACTAGTGAACATTATGATTTATTAATCATTGATACAGCTGGAAGATTGCAAAATAAAATAAACTTAATGAATGAACTTTCTAAAATGGTTAATATTATTAAACGTTTTGTACCGGATGCTCCGCATGAATCATTGCTGGTTTTAGATGCAACAACCGGACAAAATGGTCTGTCACAAGCAAAAAACTTTAAAGAAATTGCTAATTTGACTGGTGTTATTTTGACAAAACTAGACGGAACCTCAAAAGGAGGTATAGTTCTTTCTATTAAAGATGAATATAATTTAGATGTTAAATATGTTGGATTAGGTGAAAAACTTGATGATTTACAAGAATTTGATCTTGATCTATTTATTTATATGATAAGGATCTTTTAACTGAGTATAAGAACCTTAGTCATATAAATAAATAGATCAAGATCAAATTCTTGTAAATCATCAAGTTTTTCACCTAATCCAACATATTTAACATCTAAATTATATTCATCTTTAATAGAAAGAACTATACCTCCTTTTGAGGTTCCGTCTAGTTTTGTCAAAATAACACCAGTCAAATTAGCAATTTCTTTAAAGTTTTTTGCTTGTGACAGACCATTTTGTCCGGTTGTTGCATCTAAAACCAGCAATGATTCATGCGGAGCATCCGGTACAAAACGTTTAATAATATTAACCATTTTAGAAAGTTCATTCATTAAGTTTATTTTATTTTGCAATCTTCCAGCTGTATCAATGATTAATAAATCATAATGTTCACTAGTGGCTTTATCAAGTGATTCATATACAACTGAAGCAGGATCGGCGCCTTCTTTTTGTGGTTTTATAATTTTAGCCCCTATTCTATCTGCTCAAATACCCAATTGGTTTACTGCGCCAGCTCTAAATGTATCAGCGGCTGCTATTAAAACTTTTTTACCTTCTTTGATGTATTTATTTGCTATTTTAGCAATAGAAGTTGTTTTGCCTGAGCCATTAACACCTACAAAGATAAAAATATTTAATCTACCATCAGAAAAATTTAAGTTAGTATTAGTAATTGTATTTCCAGTATATATTACAAAAAGTTGATCAGCAATAAGCTCGCCAATAAGTTTTGGATCATCGATATTATTTATTTTTACTTCTTGCTTGATTTTTTCAATAATTACATCAACTAGTTTTAAGTTAATATCAGACATTATTAGTAGTTCTTCTAATTCTTCAAAAAAGTCTTCATCTATTTGATTATATTTGTTTTGAATTTCTAAAAGTTTTTTACCAAAATCAGAGCTATTTTTAAGACCATTTTCATATTTTTTAAATTTTTCACTTGTTAAGATCTCTTTTTGCTTTTGCTCTTTTAATTCTTCTTTTAGAGTTTGAATATCTTGTTTGTTTTCTTTTTTGAAAACTTTATTAATTAAATTTTTAAAAAATCCCATAAATATATTTTATTATATTTTTTTATTTATCCTTGATAATAATTGCTTAAATATAGCTTAAAATTGCTATTTTGAGCTATTAAATTTAGAGTTTTAGCAATAGTAAGATTGTAATATAATTAAATATTAGGACAAATTATGGAACAAGTAATAACTAAAAAAACCAACATTATTAATAAGTTTAAATATACATCCGCTTTAATAATTTCTATTTTAGGAACAGAAGCGGTTAAGTTAAGTTCGTCAGTTTATATTTTTAAATTAACAGAAAATTTTTGACTTGTTTCATTGTTTTATCTATTTATCCAATTGCCAGCTTTAATTGTATATATTTTTGGGCCAAAAATTGTTCAAAAATTCACTAATAAGCAAATCATATTTTTTGCAGATTTTTCAAGTTTTTTAGTTGTATTAATTGTTTTTGTGATTTACTTTTTAATTGATACGAATATTTATGGGCACACATTTTCTTGGATTTTAACTATTTCTAGTTCATTATATGGTTTATTTAACAGTTTTAGATTTTTAGCTATTAAAAATATAATTTTTTATTTATCAAATAATTCTCATGATATGAAACAATATAATTTATTTAACTCATTAGGATTATCTTTTGCTTCATTTTTATCACCAATTTTAGGCTTTTTGTTATTTAAATATTTTCCTTTTTGAGCTACATTATTATTAAATATGATTACATTTCTAACTTCAACATCATTATATTTATGTTTAAAGCAAAAGAAGAATCATATTGAATTTATTGAACAACACGATGTTGAAATTAAAACTAGCAAAAATAAATATTTAAATTGAACTTTTGCAATTTCGCTAGGATTTTTAATAACAATCTTACTTTATCCAAAACAAGCAGGAATTAATCAATTTTTCAGTTTTGTTAATTATGATTATAAAGAGTGAACCTTTATTTTTACAATTTGTATATTTGGTTTTGGTTTAATAGGAACCTTGTGTTCCTTTTTGCTAAATAAAATAAATGCTCATAATAGGTCTTTATATTTTAATATTATTATTTTAGTAATTGCATTATTAAGCTTTATCTGACTTTTTTTAAATATTATAAATGACCCAAAATTATTGTTAATATCGTACTTAATTTTAAATGCTTTGACGCAAATGCTTAGTTCGTTGGTTTTGCCTATTGGTAATAATTATATATTTATGATATTTGATAAAAAAGAATTCACTAGACAAAATTCATATATCTTAGTTTATAGGATAGTTTTTTATACAATATTAATTTTGTTACTAACGGTTTTATATTTATATGCTGGATTTGTAGTAATGTTTTTAATGTATTCACTAATTCTATTAATTATTTGCCTTTTTATTTTTTATTCAAAGTATAAAATTCAAAAACAAGAGGTTAATCAAGATGATAAATAAAATACTTATAATAAAAACTTTATAATAATTTCATCTAACGGTCTTAAATGGATTATCATCTTGGTTGCTCATCTAAAGTTAGAAGAACGTTTTTAAAATTTTGATTATAAATCTAATATTTTAAAAAGACTTTTTAGAATAATTTAAATAGTCAACAATGCTTATTTTTTGTAATGTGCTTAAAATAGTTGATAGATCTTAGGCATTTGATGAAATATAATACTTTATATGTTTACCATATTCTGTATTTCTGGAAATTTTTATTTTATCAATAAATTTTGTATTAGTATTAACTTCAATTTGGAAGCATATTTCTTAATTTATTGTTGATAATAGCTTTTTTAACATTTATGTTTTCATCATATTTATCAATTTTTATAGTTATTATTTAGTTGTCTAAATATATTTGTATTTCCAAATAAAGAATTTATACTCGTTATTTAAATGATCATATCAATATTTTATAAGAATGTTTTTGATTTTTAAAAGTATATAGCATTTTAAATGTATAGCAAAAATAATTAAAAAACCTGAGTATCTAGAAAACTCAGGTAACAA
>NZ_LR214980.1 GCF_900660545.1 Mycoplasmopsis cynos
TTTAGATATAGAATCTTGATCATTAGTACTATTAGTTCCTAAAATTATCAAACTTTCTTTATTATTTTCATTCTGAATTTTATTAACCTTATCGCGTTCTTTTTCTCAATTGTAACCTGTTATTTTAGCTCAATAAGTAGAATACCTTTTATTATATTTATCCTTCCTTTGAAAAATTTCATCTTTAAGTTTTTGAAACCCTTCTTCATTAAAAAAAGAAAAATGATTATTTATACCAAGAATCTCAAAGTTCTTTGATTGCTGAGGATCAGACCAATAGACTTTTATATTTTTTATAAAACATAGGTATTAAATATTGATTTCACCTAGTTACTTTTGAATTAATAATAGGGTTTTTTCACTTTTTTGATTTTGGGTTTTGATTTTCTCTAATAAATTTATTATCTTTATAATAGTTATCAATAACATATTGCCCTAGTAAATTAGAATCTTCAATTCCAAAAATTTGAACATTATCAAATTTAGAAAGTCTTGAAAGTTTGTTTGCATTAGCAACAAAATGATCTGAATTTGTTCAAATTCCAATTTTTTTATCAGGATTATTTTTTACAAATTCTAAAGCCTTATCAAAAAAAGTGGATTCATCTTTATAATCACTAGTTCATGAATACCAGAGTTTTTTAAAATAGATAGATCATTAACTTTTCTATTATTTTTAGAAAATGCTCAAATTCACTAACATTTAAGTCTTTATGAAAACTTATTAATTTATTAGATCTATAAAATGCACTTCTTTTTTTGAAAGCATAGACATTCTGATTAGGTTGTAAAAAGTTTGTACTCCATATGATGAAAATATAAATTAATATCAGATTCATCTTGAATATCTAAAATATTAGTTTTGTTTAAATTTTTGTATTCTGTCAATACATTCTCATGGCTTTCATTAATTTGGTTTATTGTTTTTTTATAGTGAATGTAATAATAAATTGAACTAGTTAGCAAACTAGATATAATGCTAGCTAACATAAAATAACCCACTATTTTTTTAAATTTGCCTTTCATATATATAATATTTTAAACTAATTTAACTAATAAAATTTTTTAATTTTTGTTTTTATTACATTTAGAAATTTAGTAAATAATTTTTGTAAAAAAAATAAAATTATTTCTTTGATATTTTTTATATGTGTTATAATAATCTTGCGCTTTTAAGATATAAAAGCAATGAAAGTTCTTTGAAAACTAGATACACACAAAACATGACAGTCAATTTTTTCGAGAGTTTGATCCTGGCTCAGGATGAACGCTGGCTGTGTGCCTAATACATGCATGTCGAGCGGAGTTCTTTTAGGACTTAGCGGCGAATGGGTGAGTAACACGTACTTAACATGCCTCTTAGATTGGGACAACGATGAGAAATTATCGCTAATACCGGATACTTATATAGTTTGCATAAACTATATATAAAAGGAGCTTTACAGCTTCACTAAGAATTGGGGTGCGGAACATTAGCTAGTTGGTAGGGTAAAGGCCTACCAAGGCGATGATGTTTAGCGGGTTGAGAGACTGAACCGCCACACTGGGACTGAGATACGGCCCAGACTCCTACGGGAGCAGCAGTAGGGAATTTTCCACAATGGGCGAAAGTCTGATGGAGCGACACAGCGTGCAGGATGAAGGCCTTCGGGTTGTAAACTGCTGTTATAAGGAAGAAAAAACAATAGAGGAAATGCTATTGTCTTGACGGTACCTTGTCAGAAAGCAACGGCTAACTATGTGCCAGCAGCCGCGGTAATACATAGGTTGCAAGCGTTATCCGGAATTATTGGGCGTAAAGCGTCTGTAGGTTGTATGTTAAGTCTGGCGTGAAAACTTGGGGCTCAACCCAAATTGCGTTGGATACTGGCATACTAGAATTGTGTAGAGGTTAGCGGAATTCCTAGTGAAGCGGTGAAATGCGTAGATATTAGGAAGAACATCAACATGGCGAAGGCAGCTAACTGGGCACATATTGACACTGAGAGACGAAAGCGTGGGGAGCAAACAGGATTAGATACCCTGGTAGTCCACGCTGTAAACGATGATGATTAGCTGATAGTAGAACTATCGGCGCAGCTAACGCATTAAATCATCCGCCTGAGTATATGCTCGCAAGAGTGAAACTTAAAGGAATTGACGGGGATCCGCACAAGCGGTGGAGCATGTGGTTTAATTTGAAGATACGCGTAGAACCTTACCCACTCTTGACATCTTCTGCAAAGCTATAGAGATATAGTGGAGGCTAACAGAATGACAGATGGTGCATGGTTGTCGTCAGCTCGTGTCGTGAGATGTTCGGTTAAGTCCTGCAACGAGCGCAACCCTTGTCCTTAGTTAAATTTTTAAGGAGACTGCCGAGTAATTGGGAGGAAGGTGGGGACGACGTCAATCATCATGCCTCTTACGAGTGGGGCAACACACGTGCTACAATGGACGGTACAAAGAGAAGCAAAATGGTGACATCAAGCAAATCTCAAAAAACCGTTCTCAGTTCGGATTGTAGTCTGCAACTCGACTACATGAAGTCGGAATCGCTAGTAATCGTAGATCAGCTACGCTACGGTGAATACGTTCTCGGGTCTTGTACACACCGCCCGTCACACCATGGGAGCTGGTAATGCCCGAAGTCGGTTTTGTTAACTACGGAGACAACTGCCTAAGGCAGGACCGGTGACTGGGGTGAAGTCGTAACAAGGTATCCCTACGAGAACGTGGGGATGGATTACCTCCTTTCTACGGAGTACAAGTTACAATTCATTTTAGTAACATAAAACTGTTTTATATTATCAATATTATAAGTTGTGTTATGTATCTAGTTTTGAGAGAACTTTTTTCTCTCATGTTCTTTGAAACTGAATAGTAAAGATAAATTAATATAACAACGACATCAAAAAAATAAATTAGTCAATTTGTTTTGTGATACCGAGTTAATTATTTTGAAAAAAATAATTTATTAAAATGTCTTTGAATACATCAAAACAATAGGAAAATATTGTACTTTTAAATAAGTAAGAGTTTGTGGTGGATGCCTTGGGTCTGAAAGTCGATGAAGGACGTGATTACCTGCGATAAGCCTCGTGGAGCTGGATATAAGCTGCGATACGGGGATTTCCGAATGGGGAACCTAGTTAGAGCATAAATCTAACTGCATTAAGATGAATAAATAGTCTTAATAGCGAGACACGTTGTGAACTGAAACATCTTAGTAGCAACAGGAAAAGAAAATAAATAATGATTCCATTAGTAGCGGCGAGCGAAATTGGAAGAGCCCAAACCAACTATATGTTGGGGTTGTAGGACTATCTACATAAAGTTACAAATTTTTGATATAGCAGAAAAAGTTGGGAAGCTTTAGCATAGAAGGTGATACTCCTGTATGCGAAATATCAAAAACTTTTGATAGTATCCTGAGTAGGCGGGGCACGTGAAACCCTGTCTGAATCTGCCAGGACCATCTGGTAAGGCTAAATACTAATCAGACACCGATAGTGAACTAGTACCGTGAGGGAAAGGTGAAAAGAACCCCGGGAGGGGAGTGAAATAGAATCTGAAACCACTTACTTACAATTAGTCAGAGGCCGTTAATGGCTGATGGCGTACATCTTGCAGTATGGACCGGCGAGTTATGTTAACATGCGAGGTTAAGTAGAAAAAGCGGAGCCGTAGAGAAATCGAGTCTTAATAGGGCGCTTAGTATGTTGATATATACCCGAAACCATGTGATCTATTCATGAGCAGGCTGAAGCTTGGATAACACCAAGTGGAGGGCCGAACCGTAGTACGCTGAAAAGTGCCCGGATGACTTGTGAATAGTGGAGAAATTCCAATCGAACTTGGAGATAGCTGGTTCTCCTCGAAATAGCTTTAGGGCTAGCGTGTGATGTTAAACTTTGGTGGTAGAGCACTGAATATGGAATGGCCGCGCCTAGCGGTACTGACTATAATCAAACTCCGAATACCATTGTGTATTATCATGCAGTCGGAACCGGGGTGCTAACGTCCCGGCTCGCGAGGGCAACAACCCAGATCGTCGGCTAAGGTCCCAAAATTATGTTAAGTCAGAAAGGTTGTGAGATTTCTTAAACAACTAGGAGGTTGGCTTAGAAGCAGCCACCCTTTAAAGAGTGCGTAATAGCTCACTAGTCAAGAGATCTTGCGCCAATAATGTAACGGGAGTAAAACATAATACCGAAGCCACGGGTACGCAAGTACGTTAGAGGAGCGTTCTTAATGCGGCGAAGCAAGACCGTGAGGACTTGTGGAGCGTTAAGAAGTGAGAATGCCGGTATGAGTAACGATTCGTGGTGAGAATCCACGACGCCTATTGGGAAAGGTTTCCTGGGAAGGTTCGTCCACCCAGGGTTAGTCAGGGCCTAAGGAGAGGCTGAAAAGCGTATCCGATGGATAACAGGTTAATATTCCTGTACTACCTTATTATAGTGATGGAGTGACGGAGAAGGATAACACTACCTATTAATGGATTTAGGGGTAAATAACAACTGGTGAATATAGTTAAATGCGTATTCTATAACCGGGAGTTATGATGCATAGAACTTAGGTTTGAATGTGTGATTTCATGCTTCCAAGAAAAGCTTCTAAACGTCTAAATTTTAAGGTACCTGTACCGAGAACGGACACACGTTCCCAAGATGAGTATTCTAAGGCGAGCGAGAAAACCAATGTTAAGGAACTCTGCAAATTAACCCCGTAAGTTCGCGAAAAGGGGTGCCAACTTTATGTTGGCCACAGTAAATTGTGAGGGGCAACTGTTTATCAAAAACACAGCTCTCTGCTAAACCGCAAGGTGATGTATAGGGGGTGAAGCCTGCCCAGTGCCCGAAGGTTAAGTGGATGCGTTAGCAATAGCGAAGCGTTGAAATGAAGCCCGGGTGAACGGCGGCCGTAACTATAACGGTCCTAAGGTAGCGAAATTCCTTGTCGGCTAAATACTGACCTGCACGAAAGGCGCAATGATCTCTCAACTGTCTCAACATTGGACTCGGTGAAATTATGGTCCCAGTGAAAACGCTGGGTACCCGCATCAAGACGAAAAGACCCCATGGAGCTTTACTACAACTTCGTATTGGAACTTGGCCTAACATGTGTAGGATAGGTGGGAGACTATGATATCAAGGCGCTAGCCTTGAAGGAGTCAACCTTGAAATACCACCCTTGGTATGTTGAGTTTCTAACCTGCCGCCGTTATCCGGCGGGGAGACAGTGCGTGGTGGGTAGTTTGACTGGGGCGGTCGCCTCCTAAAAGGTAACGGAGGCGTTCAAAGGTACACTCAATACGGTCAGAAACCGTATGTAGAGCGCAAAGGTAGAAGTGTGCTTGACTGCGAGACCTACAAGTCGAGCAGGTGCGAAAGCAGGACTTAGTGATCCGGCTGTACGTCATGGAACGGCAGTCGCTCAACGGATAAAAGTTACCCTGGGGATAACAGGCTTATCTTGCCCAAGAGATCACATCGACGGCAAGGTTTGGCACCTCGATGTCGGCTCATCGCATCCTGGAGCTGGAGTCGGTTCCAAGGGTTTGGCTGTTCGCCAATTAAAGCGGTACGCGAGCTGGGTTCAGAACGTCGTGAGACAGTTCGGTCCCTATCTGATGTGGGCGTTGGAATATTGATGAGAGCTGCTCTTAGTACGAGAGGACCGGAGTGGACGTACCGCTGGTGTTCCAGTTGTTCTGCCAAGAGCATAGCTGGGTAGCTAAGTACGGAAGGGATAACCGCTGAAAGCATCTAAGTGGGAAGCCTCCTTAAAGATAAGTATTCCCTTGAAATTCCTTGTAGACTACGAGGTTGATAGGATGGAAGTGTAAGTGTAGTAATACATTCAGCTGACCATTACTAATAAATTGATAGGTTTAAAAGAAATGTATTCAAGACATTTTAATAGATTATGAATTACTATTCAGTTTTCAAAGGACATACTCCCTTGTGGAGTTTTTTTTTTTTTTTTTTTTACATAACCCAAATAAAATAATTTTTATATTTAGTTCTTTCGAAAGATATAAAAATTTAATAGTGGTATGAAATGAATATAAATTTTCATTTTTAATATATTTTCAGTGAAGCATCTAATATTGAAATGTAAATTCCATTTTCTATAATTTAAAGAAATATTTTTAATTTATTCTAAAAAAAATCAAAGAAAAATAATGAACATATTTAGTTTTATAATATGATATATATATTCATATATTATAAACTTAGAATATGTTCATTATTTTTCTTTGATTTTTTGTTAGAATAAACATTAAAAATATTTCTTTAAATTATAGAAAATGGAATTTACATTTCAATATTAGATGCTTTCACTGAAAATATATTAAAAATGAAAATTTATATTCATTTCATACCACTATTAAATTTTTATATCTTTCGAAAGAACTAAATATAAAAATTATTTTATTTGGGTTATGTAAAAAAAAAAAAAAAAAAAAACTCCACAAGGGAGTATGTCCTTTGAAAACTGAATAGTAATTCATAATCTATTAAAATGTCTTGAATACATTTCTTTTAAACCTATCAATTTATTAGTAATGGTCAGCTGAATGTATTACTACACTTACACTTCCATCCTATCAACCTCGTAGTCTACAAGGAATTTCAAGGGAATACTTATCTTTAAGGAGGCTTCCCACTTAGATGCTTTCAGCGGTTATCCCTTCCGTACTTAGCTACCCCAGCTATGCTCTTGGCAGAACAACTGGAACACCAGCGGTACGTCCACTCCGGTCCTCTCGTACTAAGAGCAGCTCTCATCAATATTCCAACGCCCACATCAGATAGGGACCGAACTGTCTCACGACGTTCTGAACCCAGCTCGCGTACCGCTTTAATTGGCGAACAGCCAAACCCTTGGAACCGACTCCAGCTCCAGGATGCGATGAGCCGACATCGAGGTGCCAAACCTTGCCGTCGATGTGATCTCTTGGGCAAGATAAGCCTGTTATCCCCAGGGTAACTTTTATCCGTTGAGCGACTGCCGTTCCATGACGTACAGCCGGATCACTAAGTCCTGCTTTCGCACCTGCTCGACTTGTAGGTCTCGCAGTCAAGCACACTTCTACCTTTGCGCTCTACATACGGTTTCTGACCGTATTGAGTGTACCTTTGAACGCCTCCGTTACCTTTTAGGAGGCGACCGCCCCAGTCAAACTACCCACCACGCACTGTCTCCCCGCCGGATAACGGCGGCAGGTTAGAAACTCAACATACCAAGGGTGGTATTTCAAGGTTGACTCCTTCAAGGCTAGCGCCTTGATATCATAGTCTCCCACCTATCCTACACATGTTAGGCCAAGTTCCAATACGAAGTTGTAGTAAAGCTCCATGGGGTCTTTTCGTCTTGATGCGGGTACCCAGCGTTTTCACTGGGACCATAATTTCACCGAGTCCAATGTTGAGACAGTTGAGAGATCATTGCGCCTTTCGTGCAGGTCAGTATTTAGCCGACAAGGAATTTCGCTACCTTAGGACCGTTATAGTTACGGCCGCCGTTCACCCGGGCTTCATTTCAACGCTTCGCTATTGCTAACGCATCCACTTAACCTTCGGGCACTGGGCAGGCTTCACCCCCTATACATCACCTTGCGGTTTAGCAGAGAGCTGTGTTTTTGATAAACAGTTGCCCCTCACAATTTACTGTGGCCAACATAAAGTTGGCACCCCTTTTCGCGAACTTACGGGGTTAATTTGCAGAGTTCCTTAACATTGGTTTTCTCGCTCGCCTTAGAATACTCATCTTGGGAACGTGTGTCCGTTCTCGGTACAGGTACCTTAAAATTTAGACGTTTAGAAGCTTTTCTTGGAAGCATGAAATCACACAATTCAAACCTAAGTTCTATGCATCATAACTCCCGGTTATAGAATACGCATTTAACTATATTCACCAGTTGTTATTTACCCCTAAATCCATTAATAGGTAGTGTTATCCTTCTCCGTCACTCCATCACTATAATAAGGTAGTACAGGAATATTAACCTGTTATCCATCGGATACGCTTTTCAGCCTCTCCTTAGGCCCTGACTAACCCTGGGTGGACGAACCTTCCCCAGGAAACCTTTCCCAATAGGCGTCGTGGATTCTCACCACGAATCGTTACTCATACCGGCATTCTCACTTCTTAACGCTCCACAAGTCCTCACGGTCTTGCTTCGCCGCATTAAGAACGCTCCTCTAACGTACTTGCGTACCCGTGGCTTCGGTATTATGTTTTACTCCCGTTACATTATTGGCGCAAGATCTCTTGACTAGTGAGCTATTACGCACTCTTTAAAGGGTGGCTGCTTCTAAGCCAACCTCCTAGTTGTTTAAGAAATCTCACAACCTTTCTGACTTAACATAATTTTGGGACCTTAGCCGACGATCTGGGTTGTTGCCCTCGCGAGCCGGGACGTTAGCACCCCGGTTCCGACTGCATGATAATACACAATGGTATTCGGAGTTTGATTATAGTCAGTACCGCTAGGCGCGGCCATTCCATATTCAGTGCTCTACCACCAAAGTTTAACATCACACGCTAGCCCTAAAGCTATTTCGAGGAGAACCAGCTATCTCCAAGTTCGATTGGAATTTCTCCACTATTCACAAGTCATCCGGGCACTTTTCAGCGTACTACGGTTCGGCCCTCCACTTGGTGTTATCCAAGCTTCAGCCTGCTCATGAATAGATCACATGGTTTCGGGTATATATCAACATACTAAGCGCCCTATTAAGACTCGATTTCTCTACGGCTCCGCTTTTTTCTACTTAACCTCGCATGTTAACATAACTCGCCGGTCCATACTGCAAGATGTACGCCATCAGCCATTAACGGCCTCTGACTAATTGTAAGTAAGTGGTTTCAGATTCTATTTCACTCCCCTCCCGGGGTTCTTTTCACCTTTCCCTCACGGTACTAGTTCACTATCGGTGTCTGATTAGTATTTAGCCTTACCAGATGGTCCTGGCAGATTCAGACAGGGTTTCACGTGCCCCGCCCTACTCAGGATACTATCAAAAGTTTTTGATATTTCGCATACAGGAGTATCACCTTCTATGCTAAAGCTTCCCAACTTTTTCTGCTATATCAAAAATTTGTAACTTTATGTAGATAGTCCTACAACCCCAACATATAGTTGGTTTGGGCTCTTCCAATTTCGCTCGCCGCTACTAATGGAATCATTATTTATTTTCTTTTCCTGTTGCTACTAAGATGTTTCAGTTCACAACGTGTCTCGCTATTAAGACTATTTATTCATCTTAATGCAGTTAGATTTATGCTCTAACTAGGTTCCCCCATTCGGAAATCCCCGTATCGCAGCTTATATCCAGCTCCACGAGGCTTATCGCAGGTAATCACGTCCTTCATCGACTTTCAGACCCAAGGCATCCACCACAAACTCTTACTTATTTAAAAGTACAATATTTTCCTATTGTTTTGATGTATTCAAAGACATTTTAATAAATTATTTTTTTCAAAATAATTAACTCGGTATCACAAAACAAATTGACTAATTTATTTTTTTGATGTCGTTGTTATATTAATTTATCTTTACTATTCAGTTTTCAAAGAACATGAGAGAAAAAAAGTTCTCTCAAACTAGATACATAAACACAACATTATAATATTGATAATATAAAACAGTTTTATGTTACTAAAATGAATTGTAACTTGTACTCCGTAGAAAGGAGGTAATCCATCCCCACGTTCTCGTAGGGATACCTTGTTACGACTTCACCCCAGTCACCGGTCCTGCCTTAGGCAGTTGTCTCCGTAGTTAACAAAACCGACTTCGGGCATTACCAGCTCCCATGGTGTGACGGGCGGTGTGTACAAGACCCGAGAACGTATTCACCGTAGCGTAGCTGATCTACGATTACTAGCGATTCCGACTTCATGTAGTCGAGTTGCAGACTACAATCCGAACTGAGAACGGTTTTTTGAGATTTGCTTGATGTCACCATTTTGCTTCTCTTTGTACCGTCCATTGTAGCACGTGTGTTGCCCCACTCGTAAGAGGCATGATGATTTGACGTCGTCCCCACCTTCCTCCCAATTACTCGGGCAGTCTCCTTAAAAATTTAACTAAGGACAAGGGTTGCGCTCGTTGCAGGACTTAACCGAACATCTCACGACACGAGCTGACGACAACCATGCACCATCTGTCATTCTGTTAGCCTCCACTATATCTCTATAGCTTTGCAGAAGATGTCAAGAGTGGGTAAGGTTCTACGCGTATCTTCAAATTAAACCACATGCTCCACCGCTTGTGCGGATCCCCGTCAATTCCTTTAAGTTTCACTCTTGCGAGCATACTACTCAGGCGGATGATTTAATGCGTTAGCTGCGCCGATAGTTCTACTATCAGCTAATCATCATCGTTTACAGCGTGGACTACCAGGGTATCTAATCCTGTTTGCTCCCCACGCTTTCGTCTCTCAGTGTCAATATGTGCCCAGTTAGCTGCCTTCGCCATGTTGATGTTCTTCCTAATATCTACGCATTTCACCGCTTCACTAGGAATTCCGCTAACCTCTACACAATTCTAGTATGCCAGTATCCAACGCAATTTGGGTTGAGCCCCAAGTTTTCACGCCAGACTTAACATACAACCTACAGACGCTTTACGCCCAATAATTCCGGATAACGCTTGCAACCTATGTATTACCGCGGCTGCTGGCACATAGTTAGCCGTTGCTTTCTGACAAGGTACCGTCAAGACAATAGCATTTCCTCTATTGTTTTTTCTTCCCTTATAACAGCAGTTTACAACCCGAAGGCCTTCATCCTGCACGCTGTGTCGCTCCATCAGACTTTCGCCCATTTGTGGAAAATTCCCTACTGCTGCCTCCCGTAGGAGTCTGGGCCGTATCTCAGTCCCAGTGTGGCGGTTCAGTCTCTCAACCCCGCTAAACATCATCGCCTTGGTAGGCCTTTACCCTACCAACTAGCTAATGTTCCGCACCCCAATCTCTTAGTGAAGCTGTAAAGCTCCTTTTATATATAGTTTATGCAAACTATATAAGTATCCGGTATTAGCGATAATTTCTCATCGTTGTCCCAATCTAAGAGGCATGTTAAGTACGTGGTTACTCACCCATTCGCCGCTAAGTCCTAAAAGAACTCCGCTCGACATGCATGTATTAGGCACACAGCCAGCGTTCATCCTGAGCCAGGATCAAACTCTCGAAAAAATTGACTGTCATGTTTTGTGTGTATCTAGTTTTCAAAGAACTTCATTTGCTTTATATCTTAAAAGCGCAAGATTATTATAACACATATAAAAAATATCAAAGAAATAATTTTATTTTTTTTACAAAAATTATTTACTAAATTCTAAATGTAATAAAAACAAAAATTTAAAAAAATTTTTATTAGTTAAATTAGTTTAAAATATTATATATATGAAAGGCAAATTTTAAAAAATAGTGGGTTATTTTATGTTAGCTAGCATTATATCTAGTTTGCTAACTAGTTCAATTTATTATTACATTCACTATAAAAAAACAATAAACCAAATTAATGAAAGCCATGAGAATGTATTGACAGAATACAAAAATTTAAACAAAACTAATATTTTTAGATATTCAAGATGAATCTGATATTAATTTATATTTTTCATCATATGGAGTACAAACTTTTTACAACCTAATCAGAATGTCTATGCTTTCAAAAAAAGAAGTGCATTTTTATAGATCTAATAAATTAATAAGTTTTCATAAAGACTTAAATGTTAGTGAATTTGAGCATTTTCTAAAAAATAATAGAAAAGTTAATGATCTATCTATTTTAAAAAACTCTGGTATTCATGAACTAGGTGATTATAAAGATGAATCCTTTTTTTGATAAGGCTT
>NZ_LR214981.1 GCF_900660545.1 Mycoplasmopsis cynos
GCGGACGCTATTAAAAAAATAGAAGGTTCTAAAAAACACCAAGAACAAATGAAAAATTTTGAAAAAAATAGGGAAAATATTGAAGAATTAAAGAAAATAACCGAAAAAGCAAAAGAAGAATTTAATAATGCACTTAAGAAGTTCAAATAGAACTTAATAAATTAAGTGACACAAATTTTAAAAAGAACGAATTTAAAGAAAAAAATCCAAAATGCTAATAGTATTGCAACTTTAAAACAAATAAAACTTCAAATTGAAGATGAGATTAGCGAACAACAAAAGAAACAATCAAAACCAAAAACCACAGATAAAAAGAAATGAAAATAAAACAAATGTTGCAACTATTGTAACTCCACTAGTTTTAATTCCATCTATAGCTGCTGCTGGATTTGGAATTTGATATGCTATAAAACACGTAAGAAAAGTATCAAGAATTAATTTAGATTTATAGATGTTAAAAAATTTAACCTTATTTGTTAGGGTTAGATTTTTTAATAGATAAATAAGAACATTTGATTTTTAAAATTGAAAAATATCAATTTTATTTCAAAACTTCTAGACATTTTTTTTTTTTTTTTTGCAATCTTTTTATAAAATATTATCAATAAGTAAGAAGTGATGAAAGTAAATATTATTTATAAAAGTATATTGAAACAAAAATCTTTTTAATATATAAAATTAAATTAATTGAATTAGAATTAAGTTTTTATTTTTAACTTTAAAAAGTTATTAATAATAATTTATAACCTTTGTAGTTTAAAATGTTAAAGATAATGATTTTTAAATAAAACAAAATAAAAATTTATAAGGAGAAATTATGAAATTTAGGTTAAGTCTATTATTGAATGCATCTATTATTGCTAGTGCACCATTAGTTGTGAGTGCTCAAGGTAAAAGCGAGACCAAAAAGTCAAAAAAATACTCAGGAAATATTGGCTCATGATAGTGATGTTTATAGTGCAAACCTTTAGAACGACCTGACTATGAATGATTATGATGATGTAGATAGCTATGGACTATATTGAGATGCTGAAGCTTTTAAAACTCATTATGATATGACATTTGCATATAGAATTTTGAAAAAATTAATAGGGGTCAATGATCAAAAACTTGATAAATTACCTTATAAAGAAAAATTAAAAGACTTAATTCCTTCACTTGGTCCAGAGTTTGAAAATATAGGTTCTATATATTTATTTGCAACACACAATGAACTTTGAAAGTCATTTATAAAACCATGAGAAGACGTAAAGTTTAATTATGGTTCTTATTTAAAAGAGCAATATAAAAGCAAACATAATGATTCGAATGACAAAATTACAAAAGATTTAAAAAGTAGTGAAACACACGGTATATTTTTATCAAAGGCTAATGACATTTTTCAAGTGCGAACGATGGTAGCTCATTTTGAAGCAATTAATTTATTCATTAAACATAAAGATAACACTGAAATAAAAGATTTAATATTAATGTTATTTAAAGTTGATAGAGGTGCTAATACTGCTGATCCTGCATATAAAAATACGTTAGATGATTCACTACCAATTCTTAATGAAATAGAGAAAAAGCTGGTGAAAATTTAGTTAGCGATATAGCTAAACAGGTTGAAGAAGATAATAAGCATGATAAGATAATATATGACGCATTGCTTTCTGCTCGTAGAGCATTTGGTTCTCCTGAATATAATGAAAAAATTAAGCCATTAGTTAGACAGGTTTCTGAAACAAGCACCACAGAATTTTTAAAGAAAATTAATAAGTGTTTCTGATTCAATTTATCTTAAAAGAGAAACAAAAAGTTTGATGCAGTTTTGAAGAACTAAAAAGTAAAAATAAAGAAAATGAATTTAGAACTAGAATAAACAATGCTCGAAATGTTGGACTTTTAAGAGATGTATATGCTGATTTAGTGACTGAAAAAATTAAACAGGTTCAAGAAGAAGTGAAAAATTCTATTGATAAGACAAATGGTTCTGACGATTATAATGATTTTAATTCTAAATTTGCTGCAATAAAAGACAAAAACGACAACACTGTTAGTCAAAAGAAAGTGGATAAAGACGCCATTCGACAAAAAATGAAGAGATTTGGTGCTAATCAAAAGTCTGTCAAAATAGACATTAAAGAAGAAAAAGATAAGCAACGTGAAAAATTGGCTATTCAACTTAAAGAGCAAGCGGTAACGCTTGAACAACTAGAAGCACTTAAACAAGAAACTAATAATCTTTATCTTGAAGAAAGTGATAAAACAAGAACTCTTATTAATAGCATCGATTCTCATATCAACAAAATAAAAAACTTGAGGAATTTAAAAAAGCTAGAGATATTAAAACTCTTAAAAAAATAGCAGAAGAAGCTAAACAAATTAAAGAAGCAGAGGATTTAGAAAAAGCTAAAAGCGGAGCCGCAAAAGCTGTGCAAAGCGCTTTTGGTTCAATTAAATATGATGAATATCAAAATGCTTATGGAAGCAAATGATGATATTGTTAAATTTAATGAATTGATCAAATTAGCAGGTGGTGAATATGAAGCTAAAAGCAACGAAGTGAAAGCAAACATAGATAGTTTAGATGATAAAAAAAGATTTTAAAGATAAATTTGAAAATGTTAAAAATATTGCTGATTTAGAGGAATTAAATAAGAAAATATTACCTGAAAGAAAATCCAGGATTTAGCAAGAGCGAAAAAAAGAGCAAAAACTGCTGTTGAAAGTACAAATGGTTCAAAACAATATGAAGCATTTTTAAAGAGATTAAACGATAATAATGAAAAAACCGACGAATTAAATAAACTAGCCTCAGAAGCAGAAAATGTTTATAATGATGAAAAGCAAAAAGTAGTAGATGTTTTTGAAAAACTTTTAGATAAAAACAATATAGAGACAAATTTTCTTTTAATCTCAATTTTGTCTCTATATTGTTTTTATCTAAAAGTTTTTCAAAAACATCTACTACTTTTTGCTTTTCATCATTATAAACATTTTCTGCTTCTGAGGCTAGTTATTTAATTCGTCGGTTTTTTCATTATTATCGTTTAATCTCTTTAAAAATGCTTCATATTGTTTTGAACCATTTGTACTTTCAACAGCAGTTTTGCTCTTTTTTTCGCTCTTGCTAAATCCTGGATTTTCTTTCAGGTAATATTTTCTTATTTAATTCCTCTAAATCAGCAATATTTTTAACATTTTCAAATTTATCTTTAAAATCTTTTTTTATCATCTAAACTATCTATGTTTGCTTTCACTTCGTTGCTTTTAGCTTCATATTCACCACCTGCTAATTTGATCAATTCATTAAATTTAACAATATCATCATTTGCTTCCATAAGCATTTTTTGATATTCATCATATTTAATTGAACCAAAAGCGCTTTGCACAGCTTTTGCGGCTCCGCTTTTAGCTTTTTCTAAATCCTCTGCTTCTTTAATTTGTTTAGCTTCTTCTGCTATTTTTTTAAGAGTTTTAATATCTCTAGCTTTTTTAAATTCCTCAAGTTTTTTATTTTTGTTGATATGAGAATCGATGCTATTAATAAGAGTTCTTGTTTTATCACTTTCTTCAAGATAAAGATTATTAGTTTCTTGTTTAAGTGCTTCTAGTTGTTCAAGCGTTACCGCTTGCTCTTTAAGTTGAATAGCCAATTTTTCACGTTGCTTATCTTTTTCTTCTTTAATGTCTATTTTGACAGACTTTTGATTAGCACCAAAATCTCTTCATTTTTTGTCGAATGCGTCTTTATCCACTTTCTTTTGACTAACAGTGTTGTCGTTTTTGTCTTTTATTGCAGCAAATTTAGAATTAAAATCATTATAATCGTCAGAACCATTTGTCTTATCAATAGAATTTTTCACTTCTTCTTGAACCTGTTTAATTTTTTCAGTCACTAAATCAGCATATACATCTCTTAAAAGTCCAACATTTCGAGCATTGTTTATTCTAGTTCTAAATTCATTTTCTTTATTTTTACTTTTAGTTCTTCAAAAACTGCATCAACTTTTTGTTTCTCTTTAAGATAAATTGAATCAGAAACACTTATTAATTTCTTTAAAAATTCTGTGGTGCTTGTTTCAGAAACCTGTCTAACTAATGGCTTAATTTTTTCATTATATTCAGGAGAACCAAATGCTCTACGAGCAGAAAGCAATGCGTCATATATTATCTTATCATGCTTATTATCTTCTTCAACCTGTTTAGCTATATCGCTAACTAAATTTTCACCAGCTTTTTCTCTTATTTCATTAAGAATTGGTAGTGAATCATCTAACGTATTTTTATATGCAGGATCAGCAGTATTAGCACCTCTATCAACTTTAAATAACATTAATATTAAATCTTTTATTTCAGTGTTATCTTTATGTTTAATGAATAAATTAATTGCTTCAAAATGAGCTACCATCGTTCGCACTTGAAAAATGTCATTAGCCTTTGATAAAAATATACCGTGTGTTTCACTACTTTTTAAATCTTTTGTAATTTTGTCATTCGAATCATTATGTTTGCTTTTATATTGCTCTTTTAAATAAGAACCATAATTAAACTTTACGTCTTCTCATGGTTTTATAAATGACTTTCAAAGTTCATTGTGTGTTGCAAATAAATATATAGAACCTATATTTTCAAACTCTGGACCAAGTGAAGGAATTAAGTCTTTTAATTTTTCTTTATAAGGTAATTTATCAAGTTTTTGATCATTGACCCCTATTAATTTTTTCAAAATTCTATATGCAAATGTCATATCATAATGAGTTTTAAAAGCTTCAGCATCTCAATATAGTCCATAGCTATCTACATCATCATAATCATCATAGTCAGGTCGTTCTAAAGGTTTTGCACTATAAACATCACTATCATGAGCCAATATTTCCTGAGTATTTTTTGACTTTTTTGGTCTCGCTTTTACCTTGAGCCACTCACAACTAATGGTGCACTAGCAATAATAGATGCATTCAATAATAGACTTAACCTAAATTTCATAATTTCTCCTTATAAATTTTTATTTTGTTTTATTTAAAAATCATTATCTTTAACATTTTAAACTACAAAGGTTATAAATTATTATTAATAACTTTTTAAAGTTAAAATAAAAACTTAATTCTAATTCAATTAATTTAATTTTATATATTAAAAAGATTTTTGTTTCAATATACTTTTATAAATAATATTTACTTTCATCACTTCTTACTTATTGATAATATTTTATAAAAAGATTGCAAAAAAAAAAAAAAAAATGTCTAGAAGTTTTGAAATAAAATTGATATTTTTTCAATTTTAAAAATCAAATGTTCTTATTTATCTATTAAAAAATCTAACCCTAACAAATAAGGTTAAATTTTTTAACATCTATAAATCTAAATTAATTCTTGATACTTTTCTTACGGTGTTTTATAGCATATCAAATTCCAAATCCAGCAGCAGCTATAGATGGAATTAAAACTAGTGGAGTTACAATAGTTGCAACATTTGTTTTATTTTCATTTTCTTTTTTATCTGTGGTTTTTGGTTTTGATTGTTTCTTTTGTTGTTCGCTAATCTCATCTTCAATTTGAAGTTTTATTTGTTTTAAAGTTGCAATACTATTAGCATTTTGGATTTTTTCTTTAAATTCGTTCTTTTTTAAAATTTGTGTCACTTAATTTATTAAGTTCTATTTGAACTTCTTAAGTGCATTATTAAATTCTTCTTTTGCTTTTTCGGTTATTTTCTTTAATTCTTCAATATTTTCCCTATTTTTTTCAAAATTTTTCATTTGTTCTTGGTGTTTTTTAGAACCTTCTATTTTTTTAATAGCGTCCGCTGTAT
>NZ_LR214982.1 GCF_900660545.1 Mycoplasmopsis cynos
TTATGGATTGTTACAGTTGCAGGATTTGTTTTTTTAGATGAAACACAAAAACTAATTACTTTTTAAAACCTTATATCATAAATAATTTAGGTGAGATTAGAAAAGAAATAGAATTAGTAGAAAAAGAATACTTTTATACTCTTTTAAAAAATAATGAAATTTATTCGATTTGAGATGGTTTTGACCCAGGTAAAGTTGATAATGCGTCGTGAGTGCGTGTTGCATTAACTAAAAAAGGAGAAATTTTAGTTTTAGAAGCAGTAGAAGATATTAAAGCTATTACAAAAACAGATAGCAGATTACAAAATTGTAGAGCATTATTAAAAATAATTGATGAAAGCAATAAAGATATAATGCAATATTTAAAAAATAAAAATTCTTTTGATGATGAAGAAATTTTAACAGCAGAAACATTTAACAGTGTTATTGCTTGTGATAACGATATTATTATTGAAAACTTAAATGCAATTGCATCAGAAATGCAATTAGATAACATTTATGCAGTTAAAGCAAATAGACGTGATACAAATAAACAAGCTTTCGGCATTGTGTCCCGCCAAAATTGAGAAAAATTTATTTTTGCTAATGGTCTTATTAAATTAATAAATTCACAAGGCAGCAAAAAACTTTTAGAAAACTTTACTAAACAAGTTATACCAGATCAAGAATTAAAAAGAGACGAAAGTATTTTTGCAGAAATTTACGATTTAATTAATGCTTTTGAAATGGCGTGTTCGTTTATATATAAAAATCAATATTTAATTTTTCAAAGTAAAGGAGAATAAATGTCAAAAACAAATGAAGAAATTTTTAAATCAAATTTTATATTAACTAATTCTCAAAATTTTAATTCTATTTTTGGTGAAGGAAAAGAGTTTAAAATACCAGACAGTAAAAAACAATTTGAAAATGATGGTGCAGTACAACAAATGACACAGCTTGCTAACGCTTTGCCAAAAATAGAATTAGAAAATCAAAAAGAATTATTAAAATTTTTGAATAATAATTATTTTTTAGAACTAATACAAAAATTAGAGGTAATGCTTTATAAAAAAGGATTGGCTGCATTAGGTATTTTAGAAAATAAAAAAATAGTTTTAGCAGAAGTAATAGATTATGCATTTAATTTAGATAATGAATTATCTTTTTTAAAAGTTTCATTAGGACAGCAAAAAATTAAAAATGAAGTTTTTGAAGTTGTTTATGAATATGATTTAGATAGTAATTACATTAAAAAATATGGTATTAGCACTAGAACAGGCAAAACAATATCACCAAAAGAATTATTTGGTAGCACTTATAAACAAGAATTAAATGTTAATAATTTTATACCATTCACTGTTTTTAAAAATAAAGCAAGTGAAGCGCCAGATATTGAAATGGTAAATCCTGAACTTTTTGAAATTTTAAATGCTAAATATAAATCATTAATTTTAGATATGTATTTATCTTTACCAATCCCGCAAGTACAATGGAATGTTGGCGGTACAAAAGCAGACCAAATTGTTAAAAATCTTTTTAGCTTAGATAATAATAGAACAGTTAAAATCGATAGCAAAGCGACAATATCTGCGCTAGGTGATAATTTTGATATTAAATATGCACCAACACAAGCACCTCAAATTATCTCAACAATTGAAAATTTAATTTATTGAATTAAAAAATCTTTATTAATTAAAAAAGATGGTGATGATGGTGGTACTCATAATAAACATAATGCAGAAATAGCTACATTAAATTCAGCGTACGAAGATTATATTGAAATGAAAGCGAATTTAAGAGAGATATATTATCAAAACTTTTTTAAAATCATTTTAAGAGTACTTAAATTAAATTATGAACAAGATATAAATGTTATTGTTGTTTCTTCAACTAAATGATTAGAAGAACAAGCGAAACAATTACAAATAACACAAAATGGTGTTATGCTAAATAATAATCAAGTAGTGCATCAATTAAACCAAGAGGAAGACCAAAATGGACGCATTAACAATTAGTGATAACATAACAACTTTATATGTTTATAAAATTAAAAATTTTATAGAAAAACAAAAACTAGAAACAAATTCTAAAAATTTTATCAGACTTGAATTTGTTGGTGAATTTGATGCAACAATTACAGCAAGAGCAAAACAAACAAATTTAAATTTAGATAATAAAATTTTAAAACTAGGTTTAAATGATAGTTTAACAGTTGCTATTGATGATAATTTTATTTTTGATGAAAATGAGTTTTATTTTATTTTAGGCTCAAAATACCAAGCGCATACAGGTTTATATGATGCTTATTATTTTGAAACAAAAATTGATGAACTAATTTTTAATGATTTAGGCGATGATAAAATACAAGAATTTACAATAACTAAATTAAAATCTTTCAAGAATTAAATGACATAGAATTTATTGTTGTTAATGATGAAGATGATGTTAATAATGAATTAGAAGTTGTTAATGCAGATGATAAAATCGATATTACTAGTTATCAACTAGAATTTTATTCTTCAGCATTAATCAATCAAATAATGCACTTTAAAAATGATTTTTTGAAGTGCCTAATTTGAAATAAAAGATAATAAAAAACCTATTTTAATTTTTGCTAATCCAACAGCAGTTTATGATAATACTTATTCTTTATTTTTATGAAACATCTCAAAATTTTATGTAGATAATTGAAGTGTTATAAGTTTCTTTTTAAGACGCTTAACGTTAGAATATCATAAAAATTATGAACATTATTTAAAGCAAATTGTTAATAATGGTAGTCATCGCGAAATACTAAAAGAATGTGCGTATAACACATATGTAGAGTTTCAAGGAACAGAAACCCAACGCAAAGAATGAGCAGATAAAAACGGTAATGCAAAAAGTTCAGACATAAACGATTATTTAATCCGTAATTTTTTATCAATTAGGCCAGAAGCAGAAAAGATAAAGTTTTTAAGTTTATTATTAATGTTTTCAGAGCAAATAGCATCGTCCTATTGTTGAAAAGGTGGATTAAATGATGAACATAAAGCAGCATTACCAATGACAGCATATTTTAAAGATATTGCTAATGAATACTATGTTGATAATCCTAGAATTGTTTTAGAAAGTTTATTATATAGTACAAACGAGCAAGATAATAACGATATAAAATTTGGTGTATATAATCAATTTTTAAATAAAAATATTTTCTTTTTAAATGGTAAAACAGTGCAATTCGCATTAACACCAGACCAATTTGAAGAACCAGAATTATCACAAAGACCTGTTGATTTTAATAATAAAACTTTAAATCTAAATTATCCATTTTATTTATTTTTAACAGAACAAGATACAAGTAGCATTTTAGGTTTAAGTAGTACAATTCGAGGACATTCAAAAGAAGTTATTAAAGATGATATTTTAGTTTGAAGTGGTATTAAAGATGAAGAAAAATATCAAACTGTTAATTGAGAGCAAGAATTACAAAAATATCTTGCTTCAGAATATCCTCACTCAGAATTTGAGTTTTCAATCCTAGGAAGACAAAATATTTTTACGCGTCGGTTAAACGTCCCTCTTGTGATTGAAAATAATTATTATTATAATGAACTACATCAAAAGCAAAAATTATATTTTGAAAAAGATAAATTTTATTTGACAAGTTATGATGCAATCCTAGGTTCACCATCACCAGCAATAAGACACGAATATTTAAAAATACGTGTAGTTAAAAAAGATTATGACAATTTATTTACTTTTGAAAATCAAAATTTATTTATGATTAATAATCCAAATGATTTAAATAAAAAAATAAATAATCACATTAATCGCATTGAGTTTTTTACAAATCCAGATAAAGTAATTATTAAAGGTGCATTTTTACAAGATTATAAAATAATTTTAAAAGGTAATGCTTTTGAAAATGGAAAAGAATTTAACATTAAATCAGACAATAAATTAACTAATAAATTAATTTTTTGAAAATAAAAACCAGGGAACCGCAGCCCATTAAAGACGGAGGAGTTATTAATGAAACTATTCGAAAATTTATCTCAAAAACTTGGCATATCTTGTCAAGAAATTAATGAAAAATTAGGTATTAAGGAAAATGCTAGCAAACCTGAAATACTTAATGCATTAGGTGTTTATGCTATTTTTGATGAAAAAGAAAACTTATCTAGTTATATCGCAGATAAAATAAGCAATAAGACCAAAGAACTAGAAGCTTCAAACTTAGAAAAAGAAAAAGCATTAAATGAAATTAATGAATTAAAAATCAACTTTCTAATTTTGAAACTACTAAATCGCATTTAAAAGAACTTATTAAAAATGAGTTTAATAAAATCGACTTCACAACTAAAACAGATTTTGAACAATTAGATATAAATAAATAGATTATTCTAATGTTAAAAATCAATATTACAGCAAGCAACGAACTTAATTGAGAAGTCAAAGAACAACCCCAACCCCAAGAACAACCCAAGAAAACAATTTTAAAGCGAAGGGGATATTAACAAGATATTAAAGGAGAATTTTATATGGCAAATGAATTAACATTAAAAAGTGCGCTGCAAACAGAATTTAGTTTAGTGCAACCAAAAACAACACACGGAGCAAATTTAACACTTCAAGCAGCACAAATGGAAAGAGCATTATCTAGCTTAGTAGATAAATCATTATTTTTAAATATTTGTAAAAATACTGTTATTTTAGAAAGCTCAGATTTAAACGTTAAATACAAAAAGTAGTAGGTTCTAAATTTAGTCCTAAACCGCAATTGGAACAGGTACAGCTAATAAATGACGTCTTGGTGGAAGTATTAACGTAAGTTGAAATGAACCAGTTACAGTTTTTGAAGCAAACAGATGATTGATTTTTAAACTTGTAACTTTTTGGTTCAATTTCAACTTACGTTAATACTTCCACCAAGACGTCATTTATTAGCTGTACCTGTTCCAATTGCGGTTTTAGGACTAAATTTAGAACCTACTACTTTTGTATTTTAACGTTTAAATCTGAGCTTTCTAAAATAACAGTATTTTTACAAATATTTAAAAATAATGATTTATCTACTAAGCTAGATAATGCTCTTTCCATTTGTGCTGCTTGAAGTGTTAAATTTGCTCCGTGTGTTGTTTTTGGTTGCACTAAAACTAAATTCTGTTTGCAGCGCACTTTTTAATGTTAATTCATTTGCCATATAAATTCTCCTTTAATATCTTGTTAATATCCCTTTCGCTTTAAATTGTTTTCTTGGGGTTGTTCTTGGGGTTGGGGTTGTTCTTTGACTTCTCAATTAAGTTCGCTTGCTTGCTGTAATATTGATTTTTTAACATTAGAATAATCTATTTTATTTATATCTAATTGTTCAAAATCTGTTTTAGTTGTGAAGTCGATTTTATTAAACTCATTTTTAATAAGTTCTTTTAAATGCGATTTAGTAGTTTCAAAATTAGAAAGTTGATTTTTTAATTCATTAATTTCATTTAATGCTTTTTCTTTTTCTAAGTTTGAAGCTTCTAGTTCTTTGGTCTTATTGCTTATTTTATCTGCGATATAACTAGATAAGTTTTCTTTTTCATCAAAAATAGCATAAACACCTAATGCATTAAGTATTTCAGGTTTGCTAGCATTTTCCTTAATACCTAATTTTTCATTAATTTCTTGACAAGATATGCCAAGTTTTTGAGATAAATTTTCGAATAGTTTCATTAATAACTCCTCCGTCTTTAATGGGCTGCGGTTCCCTGGTTTTTATTTTCAAAAAATTAATTTATTAGTTAATTTATTGTCTGATTTAATGTTAAATTCTTTTCCATTTTCAAAAGCATTACCTTTTAAAATTATTTTATAATCTTGTAAAAATGCACCTTTAATAATTACTTTATCTGGATTTGTAAAAAACTCAATGCGATTAATGTGATTATTTATTTTTTTATTTAAATCATTTGGATTATTAATCATAAATAAATTTTGATTTTCAAAAGTAAATAAATTGTCATAATCTTTTTTAACTACACGTATTTTTAAATATTCGTGTCTTATTGCTGGTGATGGTGAACCTAGGATTGCATCATAACTTGTCAAATAAAATTTATCTTTTTCAAATATAATTTTTGCTTTTGATGTAGTTCATTATAATAATAATTATTTTCAATCACAAGAGGGACGTTTTAACCGACGCCGTAAAAATATTTTGTCTTCCTAGGATTGAAAACTCAAATTCTGAGTGAGGATATTCTGAAGCAAGATATTTTGTATTCTTGCTCTCATTAACAGTTTGATATTTTTCTTCATCTTTAATACCACTTCAAACTAAAATATCATCTTTAATAACTTCTTTTGAATGTCCTCGAATTGTACTACTTAAACCTAAATGCTACTTGTATCTTGTTCTGTTAAAAATAAATAAAATGGATAATTTAGATTTAAAGTTTTATTATTAAAATCAACAGGTCTTTGTGATAATTCTGGTTCTTCAAATTGGTCTGGTGTTAATGCGAATTGCACTGTTTTACCATTTAAAAGAAAATATTTTATTTAAAAATTGATTATATACACCAAATTTTATATCGTTATTATCTTGCTCGTTTGTACTATATAATAAACTTTCTAAAACAATTCTAGGATTATCAACATAGTATTCATTAGCAATATCTTTAAAATATGCTGTCATTGGTAATGCTGCTTTATGTTCATCATTTAATCCACCTTTTCAACAATAGGACGATGCTATTTGCTCTGAAAACATTATAATAAACTTAAAAACTTTATCTTTTCTGCTTCTGGCCTAATTGATAAAAATTACGGATTAAATAATCGTTTATGTCTGAACTTTTTGCATTACCGTTTTTATCTGCTCATTCTTTGCGTTGGGTTTCTGTTCCTTGAAACTCTACATATGTGTTATACGCACATTCTTTTAGTATTTCGCGATGACTACCATTATTAACAATTTGCTTTAAATAATGTTCATAATTTTTATGATATTCTAACGTTAAGCGTCTTAAAAAGAAACTTATAACACTTCAATTATCTACATAAAATTTTGAGATGTTTCATAAAAATAAAGAATAAGTATTATCATAAACTGCTGTTGGATTAGCAAAAATTAAAATAGGTTTTTATTATCTTTATTTCAAAATTAGGCACTTCAAAAAATCATTTTTAAAGTGCATTATTTGATTGATTAATGCTGAAGAATAAAATTCTAGTTGATAACTAGTAATATCGATTTTATCATCTGCATTAACAACTTCTAATTCATTATTAACATCATCTTCATCATTAACAACAATAAATTCTATGTCATTTAATTCTTTGAAAGATTTTAATTTAGTTATTGTAAATTCTTGTATTTTATCATCGCCTAAATCATTAAAAATTAGTTCATCAATTTTGTTTCAAAATAATAAGCATCATATAAACCTGTATGCGCTTGGTATTTTGAGCCTAAAATAAAATAAAACTCATTTTCATCAAAAATAAAATTATCATCAATAGCAACTGTTAAACTATCATTTAAACCTAGTTTTAAAATTTTATTATCTAAATTTAAATTTGTTTGTTTTGCTCTTGCTGTAATTGTTGCATCAAATTCACCAACAAATTCAAGTCTGATAAAATTTTAGAATTTGTTTCTAGTTTTTGTTTTTCTATAAAATTTTTAATTTTATAAACATATAAAGTTGTTATGTTATCACTAATTGTTAATGCGTCCATTTTGGTCTTCCTCTTGGTTTAATTGATGCACTACTTGATTATTATTTAGCATAACACCATTTTGTGTTATTTGTAATTGTTTCGCTTGTTCTTCTAATCATTTAGTTGAAGAAACAACAATAACATTTATATCTTGTTCATAATTTAATTTAAGTACTCTTAAATGATTTTAAAAAAGTTTTGATAATATATCTCTCTTAAATTCGCTTTCATTTCAATATAATCTTCGTACGCTGAATTTAATGTAGCTATTTCTGCATTATGTTTATTATGAGTACCACCATCATCACCATCTTTTTTAATTAATAAAGATTTTTTAATTCAATAAATTAAATTTTCAATTGTTGAGATAATTTGAGGTGCTTGTGTTGGTGCATATTTAATATCAAATTATCACCTAGCGCAGATATTGTCGCTTTGCTATCGATTTTAACTGTTCTATTATTATCTAAGCTAAAAAGATTTTTAACAATTTGGTCTGCTTTTTGTACCGCCAACATTCCATTGTACTTGCGGGATTGGTAAGATAAATACATATCTAAAATTAATGATTTATATTTTAGCATTTAAAATTTCAAAAAGTTCAG
>NZ_LR214983.1 GCF_900660545.1 Mycoplasmopsis cynos
CTTCTTTATTATTTCATTATATTTTTCACTAGTCAAGTTTTCTGGATGTTGTTCATAAACTGCTAATTCAGAAATAAATTTATCATAATTTGTATACTTATCATCTTGATAAACAAGATATGCATTAGTTTTTCTATTTATATAAATATCTCTTATTTCTTTTTGTTTTCTAGCAACTCCTTCAATTATTGAGCCAGCAACATTTTTTAAGTCATTTATAGCTTCATTAATACTTAAATCAGTTGATTGATCACTTACTTTACCTTCATTTTTTGTTAAAACATCATTAATTTTCGCATATTCTTCTGGTCATTTATTTTTATATTTTGCTATAAAACGGAATAACTACATCATTTTTATATTTTTCATATGTTAAAATTAAAACACTTTTTGCTTTTGGAGATAATTGTGAATAAAGTATTTCATATTCTTTATTTAACTTGATATACTCGCTTGGCTCAATCTTGTTTTCAGTTATTTTTCTTTTTATTTCATCAACCTTTGCTTTTAATTTATTGTATGAATCACTTAAATAATTATCCTTATTTATTTCATTAAATTTTTCAACATTAAATAATGAAATTTGCATATTATATGGAGAAAATTCTAATGCTATTTTTTTAGTTTCCAAATCTTCTTTAAGTTTATTAAACTCACTTTGTCCAAGATCATCAACGTTTTGATATTTAATCTTTTCTAAAGCTAATTGATAATCATAAAAACTTTCATTAGTGTATATAAAATGATCATTTTTAAGGTTTTCATTTTTGATTAATGCATCAAATTCAGATTTATCGACTTTTAATTTATGTTCATTAATCGCGTCGTCTAGAGCTTTTAGCGCATCATCAATAGCTTCTTGTGTCACTGATGTTAAATCATTTATTGCTTGTGCAGATTGTTTTTTAGCAATATAATTTTGTCTACTTGATGTAGTTCATTTCTCTAGATCAACAACCGGTTTTTCAAGTAATGTTTTTAATTTAGATTTATCAACTTTTTGCCCATTTTGTTTTTCAATATCAATAATTTCAGAAATTACAGGTATATGGTCTTTTCATTCAATTTTTAAAGCAACTACTTTCTTATCTAGATCATTTGGTAAACTAAATGAAACTATTGGATTTGATAATGCTCCAATAACAATTTCTAATTCTTTATTAGTTTTTATATCATAAACAATAGCTTTTACAACTGCATTTGACGGTTCTTCTTCTGTAATGATTTTGATATCTTTATTTGCATATCTTGCAGCATCTAAATTAATTATTAGTTTTCCATTTTTTTTCAGCTGGTTTATAAGAAGTATTAAGTCTATTATCAAAAATGTTTTCTGGTTTATATTTTCCATTGCTTTCAAGATAATTAGTTCCATCAAATCTTGGATCAATATTTAAATTAAGATATTTACCACCATTTACAACTATTTCATTAATAATGATTGCTCTAGATGGATAATCTTTTTTAACAAGAAGTTTAATGTATCTAACTTTTTTATCTTTAATATCATCATTTCCTCATCATCTAAGATTAGGATGTAAAGAATCTGGATTTCCAAAACCACCTTGACCTGGTGTTATGTCATGCGAATCCGCTGAATCATTAATGCTGAACACAGTTTCATATCCAGAATCCTTTGATTTGAAACTTGTATATCTAAATATCTTGGAAATCAGCTGTATTATCTGCTGTATACATTCTTAATGATTTAAGATCAAGTTCTCCACCTAAATCACAAATTGCATATTGTCCTTTAATGGACTACCACCAAATTTTGTATATCTATTAAAATCACCATCAAATCCGCCACCATTCTTCCTATCATCTAATCAATTATTTTCAAATCAATATAGTTTCAATCAATTTCCAAATGGTACAATTTCATCATAATATTAAACTAACTTGGTAAATTTAATATTGAATAGCGTCTGAACTATTAACTAGTCTTAAATATAAATTTAACTTTTTGTTAAAATTAGCTGATGAGTTCAATTCAATTGAACCATTTACTGAAATAAGAACTTAATTTATCATTTTAATTCAATCATATTGATATTTGTAATATTTAATATCTTTTAAATCAACTCCAATATACCTTTGAAGTATTTCGTGATTTTGCTAATATTTCAAATCATTATTATTAAAATCATTGAACCATTATCTAAGAGCTTGAAGTTTTGATTATCTTTTAGTATGTATAAATATATGATGATCAGGAACATTTTTCTTGAATATCAACTGATTTAATTTCCATCAAGTATGTTTTTTTGTCGAAGTAATTCTAATTCCAGTATTAAGCGGCATTTTCTGGACTGTATAGGTAATTTTTTTATCCTTAAATCAAGTGTTCCATTTTCTAAATCTATAACTTGATTATTATAAAGTTTTGATTTTTAAAAATTCCATTTATCATTGCTATCTTGAAGAATTCTAATACTTTTAATCTTTTGCACTTTCAAATGAATTTCAATCCTTGATCTTTACTACATTCCATTATTTGCACTTGATAATCAAGCCAAGTTGAATCATTATGTCAATAATATAATCGAGTTTATTATTTTTGCATTATCATTAATGCTTGAGTGCTTGCTATTTCTAAATTATAACGACCATTGATCTTTTTTATTGTATATTTTAATATTTGTATTAGAATTTATTTGACATATAAAGAGTCAATAGTAAAGGTTGAATATGTTGTATCCTACTTCCGCATATTGAATTGAACCTAAATAATCAAATCCATGTGTTCTAGCCTTTTGAATTAATGTTTTAGCTTTATTTAAATTTAAAAAAAATCAGTTTTATCACTTGGTTAGTTTAATAAGTCATCAAGAGCCAAGTTATCCTTATATAGTTCAATTGATGATTCAATTCAGTATCTAATTTGATAGTATAAATCTCGATTAACTACACTATTTTTAATGGTAAGTGCATCATTATATAATTCTTCAAATTCAACTTTTAAATCTTTAATATTATCAACTAAAAAGAATTAGTTCTAGTGCGTACGTCACTAGAAACTAATAATTCTTTTTAGTTGATAATATTAAAGATTTAAAAGTTGAATTTGAAGAATTATATAATGATGCACTTACCATTAAAAATAGTGTAGTTAATCGAGATTTATACTATCAAATTAGATACTGAATTGAATCATCAATTGAACTATATCAAGGATTAACTTTGGCTCTTGATGGACTTATTAAACTAAACCAAGGTGATAAAACTGATTTTGTTTTAAATTTAAATAAAGCTAAAACATTAATTCAAAAGGCTAGAACACAACATGGATTTGATTATTTAGGTTCAATTCAATATGCGGAAGTAGGAGTACAACATATTCAACCCTTTACTACTTGACTTCTTGATTATATGTCAAATAAAATTCTTAATACAAATATTAAAAATAATAACAATAAAAAAGATCAAGTGGTCGGTTATAATTAGAAATAGCAAAGCACTCAAGCATTAATGATAATGCAAAAAATAATAAACTCGATTATATTATTGACCATAATGATTCAACTTTGGCTTGATTATCAAGTGCAAATAATGGGAATGTAGGTAAAGATCAAGGGATTGAAATTCATTTTGAAAGTGCAAAAGAGATTAAAAGTATTAGAATTCTTCAGATAGCAATGATAAAATGGAATTTTTAAAAATTCAAAAACTTTATAATAATCAAGTTATAGATTTAGAAAATGGAACACTTGATTTTAAGGATAAAAAAGAAATTACCTATACAGTTCCAGAAAATGCCGGTTAATGACTGGAATTAGAATTACTTCGACAAACAAACATCAACTTGATGGAAATTAAAATCAGTTGATATTCAAGAAAAAATGTTCCTGATCCATCATATATTTATACATCACTAAAAGATAAATCAAACTTCAAGCTCTTAGAAGTAATGGTTCAATGATTTTAAGTAATAATGATTTGAAAATATTAGCAAAATCACGAAATACCTTCAAAAGGTATATTGGAGTTGATTTAAAAGATATTAAATATATTACAAATATCAATATTGATTGAATTAAAAATGATAAATTTAAGTTCTTAATTTCAGTAAATGGTTTCAATTGAATTGAACTCAATCAAGCTAATTTTAACAAAAAAGTTAAATTTAGATATTTAAGACTAGTTAATAGTTCAGACGCTATTCAAATATTAAAATTTACCAAGTTAAGTTTAAATATTATTGATGAAATTGTACCATTTGGAAAATTGATTGAAACTAATATTGATTTGAAAAATAATTGATTAGATGATAGGAAGAATGGTGGCGGATTTGATGGTGATTTTAATAGATATACAAAATTTGGTGGTAGTCCATTAAAAGGACAATATGCAATTTGTGATTTAGGTGGAGAACTTGATCTTAAATCATTAAGAATGTATACAGCAGATAATACAGCTGATTTTCCAAGATATTTAGATATACAAGTTTCAAATCAAAAGGATTCTGGATATGAAACTGTGTTCAGCATTAATGATTCAGCGGATTCGCATGACATAACACCAGGTCAAGGTGGTTTTGGAAATCCAATTCTTTACATCCTAATCTTAGATGATGAGGAAATGATGATATTAAAGATAAAAAGTTAGATACATTAACTTCTTGTTAAAAAAGATTATCCATCTAGAGCAATCATTATTAATGAAATAGTTGTAAATGTGTAAATATTTAATTTAAATATTGATCCAAGATTTGATGAACTAATTATTTGAAAGCAATGGAAAATATAAACCAAAAACATTTTTGATAATAGACTTAATACTTCTATAAACCAGCTGAAAAAATGGAAACTAATAATTAATTAGATGCTGCAAATATGCAAATAAAGATATCAAAATCATTACAGAAGAAGAACCGTCAAATGCAGTTGTAAAAGCTATGTTTATGATATAAAAACTAATAAGAATTAAAATTGTTATTGGAGCATTATCAAATCCAATAGTTTCATTTAGTTTACCAAATGATCTAGATAAGAAAGTAGTTGCTTTAAAAATTGAATGAAAAGACCATATACCTGTAATTTCTGAAATTATTGATATTGAAAAACAAAATGGGCAAAAAGTTGATAATCTAAATTAAAAACATTACTTGAAAAACCGGTTGTTATCTAGAAATGAACTACATCAAGTAGACAAAATTATATGCTAAAAAACAATCTGCACAAGCAATAAATGATTTAACATCAGTGACACAAAAGCTATTGATATGCGCTAAAAGCTCTAGACGACGCGATTAATGAACATAAATTAAAAGTCGATAATTGAATTTGATGCATTAATCAAAAATGAAACCTTAAAATATCATTTATATACACAATGAAGTTTTTATGATTATCAATTAGCTTTAGAAAGATTAAATATCAAACTTGAGATCTTGGACAAAGTGAGTTATAAACTTAAAGAAGATTTGGAAACTAAAAAATAGCTTAGAATTTCTCCATATATATGCAAATTTCATTATTTAATGTTGAAAAATTTAATGAAATAAATAAGGATAATTATTTAAGTGATTCATACAATAAATTAAAAGCAAAGGTTGATGAAAATAAAAAGAAAAATAACTGAAAACAAGATTGAGCCAAGCGAGTATATCAAGTTAAATAAAGAATATGAAATACTTTATTCACAATTATCTCCAAAAGCAAAAAGTGTTTTAATTTTAACATATGAAAAATATAAAAATGATGTAGTTATTCCGTTTATAGCAAAATATAAAAATAAATGACCAGAAGAATATGCGAAAATTAATGATGTTTTAACAAAAAATGAAGGTAAAGTAAGTGATCAATCAACTGATTTAAGTATTAATGAAGCTATAAATGATTAAAAA
>NZ_LR214984.1 GCF_900660545.1 Mycoplasmopsis cynos
GGATTAGTATTTTTTAAATCTTTCTAGAAAAAAATTGAAATTCATATAATTCTGATAAAAAAAGCGAATTTTGGGTGATGAAAAAAGATATCCAGGTGTTTTTGATGGTTACAAAAAATGATATCACATAAAAAAGTAAAGAATATTATATATGTAGGTGCAATGAATTCAAATAATATTCCAACTAACTTCACTGCATTTAGTGATCAAACCTAATGACAATCATCCATTTATATCGGCATTTGGTTGAAAATAGAAGTGTTCAAAGTCAATTATACCCTCATTACAAAACACAAAAATTATTAAATGAATATAAAAATAAATTCAAAAATGAACAAAATCTTTCTAGAAAGGATTTGGAAAGTCATTATAAAGAAAAAGAAAAAGAATTTATGGGAATTGCTATTGCAGAAACAAGAGAAAGTTTATATAGAAATTTAAGCACTAACTTTTACTCAAGTAATTATTTAACATTTAAAGATTACATTGATTATTTTAATAGTTTTGCCCGGAACTGTATGTCAGCTCCAATGATTACAGGAATACTTTCTTTAATGCAAAATAAAATAAAAGAGAATTAACATTAAATGAAGCAAAAATTTTATTAGCTAGCTCTGCTACATATTCATCAACAACAACATCAAAACACATAAATTTTAAACCTGAGTATATTATAGAAAATACTTCTGAGTTTTGGAAAAATAATAAAACAAAAAGTAAAACGGGATATGGGATTCCTAAATTCTTTGAAATGAAAAAATTTATTATGAATAAGGTTATTTCTTATTCTGATTTTAAAAATGATAATAAATCTGAAGAACTACTATCAAAATCTTATAAACACAATATTTCACATAATTTCAATAATTTAACAGGAACATTTTCATACACAATTAAAAAGACTTTTGACAGTTATTTGGATTCAATTATTCCAGGTTCCAATGATGAAAAAATAATTAAGAAATTGATAAAGAATACAATGCAAAAAATAAAAATGATTATAATAAAAACTTTTTTGATGTTGCGTTAACTATCGAAATGAATTGCGAAAGATTCGACAAAGAAGGTGAATTAATTAAGTATAAGACAGAAAGAACAAAATTTAGTAACTCGTTTTCTTCAAATGTAGAAAGAACTCATTTCGGAAACTATACTCACTTCGTTAATGGTGAATATTATTATACAATAATATACAATGAATGTTTAAAATACTGAGATGTTCTATCGGATTATTACGATAAAAAACTAAAAAAACATAGTGAAGATTCTACTAAAAAAGAACAATTTATATCTAAATTATGACATTTGTATAATAATTATTTAAAAGAATATGTAAATTACAATGCAATAATAACTATTAATTAAGGATTCATTATGAAACTGCAAAAAAAATATTTTTTCTTTCTTTAAATATAATACCTTGTTTTATTACATCATGTAATTATTCAAATGCTATTAGTAATAACCAAAACCATAAATATACAGATGAAGAAATAATAGCAATTAATCAAAATAAATATAATAAAAAATATAAGGAAATAAGAACAAAATTAAGAAATGAAATAAAAGATCAACTTGGAATTAATTTCAATGATTCAGTGATAACTAATGACCAGGTTGAAATGCTAAGATTAATTATTCGTAGAATCAAAGATTCTAGGCCAATTTTCTTGAAACGTATTAAGGAATTTTTATATTATGATTTTAAATCATTAATTGATATTTCAAATAAAGCAAATTGAGAAACAATTGACGATTCTGAAAAAACAGAAGCAACCCTAAATAACATTTTGAATTATTTATATTATTTTTATATTGAATTAGATGATGATAAAAGCGATATTGGTAAAAACTTAATTTCATTTAATGAAATGAAAAAAGATAATAATTTAACATTTAATAAAAACATAAATATTAATAATAAATATCAAAATCAGAAAGTAAATAAATTCATTCTAAGTAAAACATATAATAAAAATAATTTAGATAATAATGACCTTAATGATGTTTATTTAAATTGAGGTAAATATTATACTCCTAGAAATATACAATTTCTTTTAGTTGATGAATATTATTTTGATGGTTATGAGGACAAAAACTTATATGATAGAAAAAATATAAGAGGTGTTAGAGAGCGATTTTTAGATACCGAAATAGGATATAAAGTAATTCATAACTACAATTTTATAACAAAAGAATCATATGCTGATCAAGGCCCTAAGTCACAAAATACATCAAATAAATATTTTGAAAATAAAAATGAAACAATTTTAAATCCAATTCCTGAAAAAATTAAAGAAATAAAAGATAGAAATGGCTATTTTGCACCGAAAAATGTCACTTTATATAAATTAAACAATCAACAAGCAAATAATATCTTTTTCGATCATTCATCAGTAAATAATGAAAATAATTTAATTCTTGACTTTGAATTAGATTATGATGCAAATTACTTAAATCAAAATAATAAATATTTAGGTTTTAATGAAATTAAAACATCTGATAATAAAAAAGTCTTAAATTTATATATAGTTGATAAATATGAACCTGGTAGCTTAGATGATTTTATTAAAAAAAATGGTTCAATTAGATATAAACCAAATAATACAACTAAAACAAGATTAACAATAAATTTATCAAAAATACATTATTTTAAAACCCAAAAAAATATCGATACAAAATATGACGCAATCTTATTTAACTGGTCTAATGATTATTTTGGTCAATTTTCTAGGCAAGAACAATCGGTTTATTTCTAGGGATTATTTAAAGTATTTAATAAAGAGCTGCCTGAGAAATTGACAAAATAATCATGACCAGTAAATAAGATTGCGTCATATTTTTGTATCGATATTTTTTTGTTTTAAAATATTTGATAAATTTATTGTTAATCTTGTTTTAGTTGTATTATTTGGTTTATATCTAATTGAACCATTTTTTTTAATAAAATCATCTAAGCTACCAGGTTCATATTTATCAACTATATATAAATTTAAGACTTTTTTATTATCAGATGTTTTAATTTCATTAAAACCTAAATATTTATTATTTTGATTTAAGTAATTTGCATCATAATCTAATTCAAAGTCAAGAATTAAATTATTTTCATTATTTACTGATGAATGATCGAAAAAGATATTATTTGCTTGTTGATTGTTTAATTTATATAAAGTGACATTTTTCGGTGCAAAATAGCCATTTCTATCTTTTATTTCTTTAATTTTTTCAGGAATTGGATTTAAAATTGTTTCATTTTTATTTTCAAAATATTTATTTGATGTATTTTGTGACTTAGGGCCTTGATCAGCATATGATTCTTTTGTTATAAAATTGTAGTTATGAATTACTTTATATCCTATTTCGGTATCTAAAAATCGCTCTCTAACACCTCTTATATTTTTTCTATCATATAAGTTTTTGTCCTCATAACCATCAAAATAATATTCATCAACTAAAAGAAATTGTATATTTCTAGGAGTATAATATTTACCTCAATTTAAATAAACATCATTAAGGTCATTATTATCTAAATTATTTTTATTATATGTTTTACTTAGAATGAATTTATTTACTTTCTGATTTTGATATTTATTATTAATATTTATGTTTTTATTAAATGTTAAATTATTATCTTTTTTCATTTCATTAAATGAAATTAAGTTTTTACCAATATCGCTTTTATCATCATCTAATTCAATATAAAAATAATATAAATAATTCAAAATGTTATTTAGGGTTGCTTCTGTTTTTTCAGAATCGTCAATTGTTTCTCAATTTGCTTTATTTGAAATATCAATTAATGATTTAAAATCATAATATAAAAATTCCTTAATACGTTTCAAGAAAATTGGCCTAGAATCTTTGATTCTACGAATAATTAATCTTAGCATTTCAACCTGGTCATTAGTTATCACTGAATCATTGAAATTAATTCCAAGTTGATCTTTTATTTCATTTCTTAATTTTGTTCTTATTTCCTTATATTTTTTATTATATTTATTTTGATTAATTGCTATTATTTCTTCATCTGTATATTTATGGTTTTGGTTATTACTAATAGCATTTGAATAATTACATGATGTAATAAAACAAGGTATTATATTTAAAGAAAGAAAAAATATTTTTTTTTGCAGTTTCATAATGAATCCTTAATTAATAGTTATTATTGCATTGTAATTTACATATTCTTTTAAATAATTATTATACAAATGTCATAATTTAGATATAAATTGTTCTTTTTTAGTAGAATCTTCACTATGTTTTTTTAGTTTTTTATCGTAATAATCCGATAGAACATCTCAGTATTTTAAACATTCATTGTATATTATTGTATAATAATATTCACCATTAACGAAGTGAGTATAGTTTCCGAAATGAGTTCTTTCTACATTTGAAGAAAACGAGTTACTAAATTTTGTTCTTTCTGTCTTATACTTAATTAATTCACCTTCTTTGTCGAATCTTTCGCAATTCATTTCGATAGTTAACGCAACATCAAAAAAGTTTTTATTATAATCATTTTTATTTTTTGCATTGTATTCTTTTATCAATTTCTTAATTATTTTTTCATCATTGGAACCTGGAATAATTGAATCCAAATAACTGTCAAAAGTCTTTTTAATTGTGTATGAAAATGTTCCTGTTAAATTATTGAAATTATGTGAAATATTGTGTTTATAAGATTTTGATAGTAGTTCTTCAGATTTATTATCATTTTTAAAATCAGAATAAGAAATAACCTTATTCATAATAAATTTTTTCATTTCAAAGAATTTAGGAATCCCATATCCCGTTTTACTTTTTGTTTTATTATTTTTCCAAAACTCAGAAGTATTTTCTATAATATACTCAGGTTTAAAATTTATGTGTTTTGATGTTGTTGTTGATGAATATGTAGCAGAGCTAGCTAATAAAATTTTTGCTTCATTTAATGTTAATTCTCTTTTTATTTTATTTTGCATTAAAGAAAGTATTCCTGTAATCATTGGAGCTGACATACTAGTTCCGGCAAAACTATTAAAATAATCAATGTAATCTTTAAATGTTAAATAATTACTTGAGTAAAAGTTAGTGCTTAAATTTCTATATAAACTTTCTTGTTTCTGCAATAGCAATTCCCATAAATTCTTTTTCTTTTTCTTATAATGACTTTCCAAATCCTTTCTAGAAAGATTTTGTTCATTTTTGAATTTATTTTTATATTCATTTAATAATTTTTGTGTTTTGTAATGAGGGTATAATTGACTTTGAACACTTCTATTTTCACCAAATGCCGATATAAATGGATGATTGTCATTAGTTTGATCACTAAATGCAGTGAAGTTAGTTGGAATATTATTTGAATTCATTGCACCTACATATATAATATTCTTTACTTTTTATGTGATATTCATTTTTTGTAACCATCAAAAACACCTGGATATCTTTTTTCATCATCCCAAAATTCGCTTTTTTTATCAGAATTATATGAATTTCAATTTTTTTTCTAGAAAGAATTTAAAAATACTAATCCTTT
>NZ_LR214985.1 GCF_900660545.1 Mycoplasmopsis cynos
AGCTAGGTTGAGAACCAGTCAAAAAATATCTTAATACATTGGAAAAAATTTCATCATTTAAAGAACTTTTTTCAAAAGGACGTGATTTTTGAATTCAATATGGAGCTTTACCTTTATCAATTGATATTTTTGAAGACTTTGTTGATAATACTAAAAGAATTATTTGAATTTCAAACCCTGAAATATCCATTTTGCCTTCAAAAGAAACATATCAAAATCAAGAAGCTTCTAAATTAATTGAAGCATGAAAGAAAATGGTTAATGACCTATTATTAAGTTATGGAAAAACTCAAACACAGTCAGAAAAATTAATTAATCAAGCAATTGAATTTGATCAACTTTATAAGGATTTTTTATTAAGCTCAGTTGAATGAGCTAATTATGTGGCTTTATATAATTTAAAAGAATAGTGAAATTAAAAAAATTTCACATAAATTTGATATTCCTAAAATTTTGAATGATTTTGTAAAGAGAGATGTTTCAAATGCATCAGTAATTAATTCAAACTTTTTTGCAAACTTCGACAAAATATTTAGTGATGAAAATTTTGAAGGTTATAAAGCACTTATGTTTATTAAAAATCTTCTTGGTACAACTTCAATGTTGAGCGAGGAAATAAGAATTAAAGCTAATGAATTTAAAAAAGTTTTATATTCAATAGACCGTTCACGTAGTTTAGAAGATTATGCATTTGATATGACTAATGTATTTTTTGGAATGCCATTAGGAATGTATTATGCAAATGAATTTTTGGTAAAAAAGCAAAACAAGATGTTGAACATATGGTAGCTAATATGATTCAAATTTATAAAAATAGATTACATCAAAACACTTGATTATCTCAAACAACAATTCAAAAAGCAATTACAAAATTATCAAGTATTGAAGTTATGGTAGGATTTCCGGAAGTTATTAGACCTTACTATACTAATTTCAAGGTAAAAACATATGAACAAGGTGGAACTTTATTTGAAAATGCATCTAATTTTAATAAAATTATTGCAGAATATAAAATTTCTTTATATCTTAAAGATGAAGATCGTAGATTTTGAGGAATGTCACCTGCAACTATAAACGCTTATTATAATCCAAATAAAAATCAAATCGTATTCCCTGCAGCAATTTTAGCTTGACCTTTTTATCAATTAGATAGAGTTTCATCTGCTAACTACGGCGGGATCGGTGCTGTTATAGCGCATGAAATTTCACATGGATTTGATAATAACGGTGCTCAATTCGATGAAAAAGGGTCACTAAATAATTGATGAACTGATTCAGATCGTAAAGAATTTGAATTAAGAACAAAAAAGGCAATTGAATTATTTGATGGCAAGGAAACTGAATTTGGAAAAGTTAATGGAAAATTAACTGTTTCTGAAAATATTGCTGATCTAGGCGGATTTGAGTGTGCGCTTGAAGCTGCTAAATTAGAATCTGATTTTGATGCTAAGTCATTTTTTGAATCTTGAGCGACAATTTGACGTTCAAAATACAAAGAAGGTGCAGCAAAAAGGTTACTTGAAACAGATGTTCATTCACCTACAAAAATAAGAGCGAATGTAGTGTTATCAAATAGTGAATTATTCGCTCAAACATACGATATTCAACCTGAAGATAAAATGTACTTAGACCCCAAAAAAAGAGTAAAATTTGATAGTGAAGTAGAAAAATGAAAAAAGAGATTCATTATTATATTTTTGAAGATGATGATTTTAAGGAAATTTTATCACAGGAATTAGATCATATAAGTAAGGAATACTCTGATGATACAGTTTTAATTAATAATGTATTGAATTAGAAAAGTATATAAAGATGTATTCATTACTTATATGATCTAATTCCTGTGATAAAATTTCCTTAAAATCATCATCTTCAAAAATATAATAATGAATCTCTTTTTTCATTTTTCTACTTCACTATCAAATTTTTACTCTTTTTTTGGGGTCTAAGTACATTTTATCTTCAGGTTGAATATCGTATGTTTGAGCGAATAATTCACTATTTGATAACACTACATTCGCTCTTATTTTGTAGGTGAATGAACATCTGTTTCAAGTAACCTTTTTGCTGCACCTTCTTTGTATTTTGAACGTCAAATTGTCGCTCAAGATTCAAAAAATGACTTAGCATCAAAATCAGATTCTAATTTAGCAGCTTCAAGCGCACACTCAAATCCGCCTAGATCAGCAATATTTTCAGAAACAGTTAATTTCCATTAACTTTTCCAAATTCAGTTTCCTTGCCATCAAATAATTCAATTGCCTTTTTTGTTCTTAATTCAAATTCTTTACGATCTGAATCAGTTCATCAATTATTTAGTGACCCTTTTTCATCGAATTGAGCACCGTTATTATCAAATCCATGTGAAATTTCATGCGCTATAACAGCACCGATCCCGCCGTAGTTAGCAGATGAAACTCTATCTAATTGATAAAAAGGTCAAGCTAAAATTGCTGCAGGGAATACGATTTGATTTTTATTTGGATTATAATAAGCGTTTATAGTTGCAGGTGACATTCCTCAAAATCTACGATCTTCATCTTTAAGATATAAAGAAATTTTATATTCTGCAATAATTTTATTAAAATTAGATGCATTTTCAAATAAAGTTCCACCTTGTTCATATGTTTTTACCTTGAAATTAGTATAGTAAGGTCTAATAACTTCCGGAAATCCTACCATAACTTCAATACTTGATAATTTTGTAATTGCTTTTTGAATTGTTGTTTGAGATAATCAAGTGTTTTGATGTAATCTATTTTTATAAATTTGAATCATATTAGCTACCATATGTTCAACATCTTGTTTTGCTTTTTTACCAAAAAATTCATTTGCATAATACATTCCTAATGGCATTCCAAAAAATACATTAGTCATATCAAATGCATAATCTTCTAAACTACGTGAACGGTCTATTGAATATAAAACTTTTTTAAATTCATTAGCTTTAATTCTTATTTCCTCGCTCAACATTGAAGTTGTACCAAGAAGATTTTTAATAAACATAAGTGCTTTATAACCTTCAAAATTTTCATCACTAAATATTTTGTCGAAGTTTGCAAAAAAGTTTGAATTAATTACTGATGCATTTGAAACATCTCTCTTTACAAAATCATTCAAAATTTTAGGAATATCAAATTTATGTGAAATTTTTTTAATTTCACTAATATCTTTTAAATTATATAAAGCCACATAATTAGCTCATTCAACTGAGCTTAATAAATAATCCTTATAAAGTTGATCAAATTCAATTGCTTGATTAATTAATTTTTCTGACTGTGTTTGAGTTTTTCCATAACTTAATAATAGGTCATTAACCATTTTCTTTCATGCTTCAATTAATTTAGAAGCTTCTTGATTTTGATATGTTTCTTTTGAAGGCAAAATGGATATTTCAGGGTTTGAAATTCAAATAATTCTTTTAGTATTATCAACAAAGTCTTCAAAAATATCAATTGATAAAGGTAAAGCTCCATATTGAATTCAAAAATCACGTCCTTTTGAAAAAAGTTCTTTAAATGATGAAATTTTTTCCAATGTATTAAGATATTTTTTGACTGGTTCTCAACCTAGCTCTGCTCTTTTTTGATCATCTAAAAGCATTGAATAATACTTTACATATTCATGTATTAATGGATCATTAGGAAGAGTTTTTGAGTACTTATATCAACCATTAATAGTATCTTTCAATAACTTCTCGAGTTTTATATCCATCTCAACAAATGAACCTATTTGAGAACGATCCTCAGGAATTTTAGCTTGTTTTAATCAGTCATGATTTATAGCATCATAATAATCATTTTTTAAATTCTTTTGCATATATTTCTCCTCTTATTTCTTTTGATCTATATTCGTTTTAAGAATTGATAAAAATGCTTCTTGCGGCACTTCTATACTTCCTAACTTTTTCATTCTTTTCTTGCCTTCTTTTTGTTTTTTAAGAAGTTTTTGTCGTCTAGTAACATCTCCACCATAAAGTTTGGCAGTAACATCTTTACGATAAGCTTTAATTGTTTCCCTTGCAATGATTTTTCCGCCAATTGTAGCTTGAACTGGTACTTCAAAGTTTTGTCTTGGAATAGCGTCTTTTAATTTAACACATAACTCTCTAGCATTTTCATAGGCTCTATCACGATGGGTAATCATTGAAAATGCATCAACTTTATCACCATTCAATAAAATATCAACTTTGACAAGATCACTTTCACGATATCCAATTCATTCATATTCAAATGAAGCATATCCCTTTGTTGAAGATTTCAAACGATCAAAGAAATCGAAAATTGTTTCAGCAAGCGGCAACTCATAAACAACTGAACTTCTCTTTGAATCGATCATCTCTAAGGATTTATAAATTCCCCTCTTATTTTGACAAAGCTCCATTACATTTCCGATATATTCATTTGGAATAAAGATATGAGCTTCTACATATGGTTCTTCAATTTTTTCGATATAAGTTCTATCTGGTAAAAGAGTTGGATTTGCAATCATTTGAATTTCATTATTTGTTAA
>NZ_LR214986.1:900000-986659 GCF_900660545.1 Mycoplasmopsis cynos
CTTTGTCCTGATGATAACTAAAATCTCTGAACTTAATATTTGTATATGGGTCAATATATTCTAAATAATAGTCATCTTTTCTTTTATATTCTTTAATTTCACTATAATCACTAATTGAAACGCCGTTATAGCGATTTAAAACTTTTTCTTTATTTTCGTTTGATAATCCAGGAGTTAAATAAACTTCACTTTCTTGGATTGGAATTAAAGTTTCATTATTCTTAGACTCTTCGTTAGGTTCTTTTGGATTAAACTTTTCAATATTCGGTTTTGAGTGAGGAGGTTTAGGTTTAATAATAATAGGTGGTGTCACTTGCACATCTGGCGGGTTCTCTTTTGTGTTTCCGGTATTTAAAACACTATCGATTAAACTACAAGATGTTAAAATAGATAATCCTGAAAACAAACCTATTGATATAGGCAGTCTTAAAAACTTCTTTTTTTTCATTTTTTCCTCCGCTTTAAAATATAGATAATTTTACTACATAATAAATTTTATTTTTTATATTTTATTTATTAAAGATTTCTATAGATTTTATTATTAACATACTTAAATAAACTAAAAATTTCATTATTTTTATTTAAGTATGTTAACTCTACTGCAATGTATATAAAGTTAAATTTAATATAAAAGAATTTTAACTTTATATACAAATTTTCCTTATCATAAAAGATTATAAATTATATTAAGTTTCATATTATTATTTTGCAAAAAATGCATAAAACAACTAAATTTAATCAAAATTAACACTTTTATCATTTTTAGAAAATTTTAAACATTAGTAAAACAAAAAATGGTAAAAATATGAAAAAGCAAGTTAAAAGGTCAACTTTTTGTTCTGTTTTGTAAAATTTCTATCAATAATTTATATAATATTAATAGAAATACGGAGGAAATATTATGTACAAATATAAAGCTCGTCTATTATCAAATAGTGAAATTGTAGCTAAAGCTAACTCATTAGAAGAGTTAGAAGGATTAATAAAGGGATTCCGTCGTGGCCAAAAGCACGGTGTTCACACAAAAGCAAATGAAAAAATTGAAATAATTCATGTTGAAAGGGATAATCTAAAAGGTGAACACTATTCAAAGGAGAATTTAATAAAAATCGTATAAAAATAAATTTAAATTACTAGGAATTATTCCTAGTTTTTTATTCAAAATAATATAATAAACTAGGAAAATGTTAATTATCAATAAAAAATGTTTATAATATTAAAATCTAATAATAAACTAGTCAAATGTGATATCAATATCTTATTAATAAAATGTTTTATAAGGTTAAGATCAAGGAGACAAAATGAGTAAAATTCTAGTTATAAATGCTGGAAGTAGTTCAATTAAGATAAGTTTATTTTTAAAAGAAAACTACAAATTGATCGCTAATGGAATCGCAGAACGAATAACTCTTGATTTGAGTAAAATAAGCATAAAATATAATGGCAAAAAATATGAAAAAGAGATAAAATTGCCAGATTATGAAACCGCAATTAATGAGCTTTATAAACTAATGCATAAAATAGAACTTGTAAAATCAAAAAAAGAGATCCAAAATATTGGTTTTAGAGTTGTTCAAGGGGGAAATTACATCAATAACACAGTTATAATTGATCAAAATATAATCGATATTATTGATAAATGTTCTATTTATGCACCACTACATAATCCAGGAGCTTTACAATCTATTTTAGGATTTAGAAAAGTGTTTCCTGAAGCTATATTAACTGCTGATTTTGATACATCTTTCCATTCAACTATCGAAAAAGTCAACTACGTATATCCAATTAATAAAGAAATTACTGAAAAATATAATGTAAGAAAATATGGTGCGCACGGAATAAGCCATCAATTCATAACGGAAAAACTAAGCCAAATTTTAGATAAAGATAGAGTGACTTTTATTAATTTACATCTAGGTAATGGGGCAAGTATATGTGCTGTAAAAGATTCAAAATCAATTGATACTTCAATGGGTCTTACTCCACTTGCTGGCATTATGATGGGAACAAGAAGCGGAGATATTGATCCATCAATTCATCAATTTGTAATGAAATCAATGAATATAAACATTGATCAATTCACAAACATTTTAAATAAAGAAAGTGGTTTAATGGGGGTCTCAGGTATTTCCAGCGATATGAGAGACCTTAGAAAAGCAATAGATGAAAACAATAAAGATGCATTATTTGCACTTGAATTATTTACTCAAAAAATAGCTGATTATACATCTATATACTTTAATAAATTAGGCGGAAAAATTGATGCAATAGTTTTTACAGCTGGAATAGGTGAAAATAATGCATATGTTAGATCTGAAATAATAAATAAGTTATATTTTAGAAAAATTAAACTAAGTCAAAAATTAAACAATGGCAAAATTGGTGAATTTCAATTAATTTCTACATTTGATAGCGAAATTCCCGTATATGTTATTAGAACTAATGAAGAATTAGTAATTGCTAGAAACTCTGTTAATATAACTGATTAAAATGAATAACTTAAAAAACGCTCTTTATGCTGGCTCATTTAACCCAATTCATGAAGGGCACATATCAATTTTAAAAAAAGCTTGCGAAATATTTAATACCGTTTATGTCCTAGTTAGTCAAAATCCAGATAAAGAAAAAAATGATATAATTAAAAACATTAATGATGTTATTAAAAAGACAGCAAATTTAAAAAATATTAAAGTTTTAACAGGTTTTCAAGGTCAATTAACAGCATTAGTAGCTAAACAATTAAATATTAAGTATTTAATTCGTTCAGCCAGAAATAATTTCGATTATCAATTTGAAATTGATTTAGCCAGTGGAAATAAAATTTTAAATCCAGAATTAGAAACAATTCTAATTATCCCAGATAATGAATACTTAAAATATTCTTCATCATTAACAAAGTCAATGAAAGGAAAATAGAATGTTTAAATTTGTTAAATCAGCAACAAACCCATCTAATTGATATGAACATAATAATTATGAAATCGCTTTTTGAGGACGTTCAAATGTTGGCAAAAGTAGTTTAATTAATTTAATTGTGCAAAATAAAAAAATGGCTAGGGTTTCAAAAACACCAGGAAGAACGCAATTGATAAATTTTTTCGAAAATGAATATGGGGCGGTTTTTGTTGATTTACCTGGTTATGGATATGCAAGAGTTTCAATAGCACAAGCAAAAAATATGATGTTAATGGTAGAAAAGTACTTAGAAACCCGCCAAAACCTAAAAAATGTTTATTTATTAATCGATTCCCGCCATGGAATCACAAAAAACGACCAAAAAATAATTGAATATTTATTAAAAATTAATCTTTCATTCATTTTAATTTATACAAAAATTGATAAATTAAATCAAAGAGAAAAATCAAAGCTTCTTAAAGGGATAAATGAATCTCAAAAAATCTATGGAAAATTCAAGTATTTCATTATTTCATCCGAAACCGGATTTGGAATAAATGAATTAATTGTAAACATTAACGAAACCATTCAAGGAGATAATTATGAAAAATAGATTAGCAATGTTTTGCGTGCTTAGTTTAGGCACTGCTGTTGTTTCAGGAATTTCTATTGCTGTTATTCTATCACAAAGCAAACAACCAAAAAATGAATTAGATGCAGCTAAAAGACATATTTTAAATGGGGTAAATCTAAATGAATTCACCCTTACCACAGGTAATTTAGATCCAAAAAATGTTTTGGCAAGTAAATATGCTGATTCACCTACTTACATTAAATCTTCTTTTCAAACACCAAGTGGAAGTTCTGATTTTTGAACAAAACAATTAATTAGTTCTGTTATTCTTGATCAAGCAACCAAAAATAAAGAAAAACTTTTTGGTTTTAATCATCCTAAAGGTTTATTACTAAACTATTTTACTGATAATTATTTAATTTCTTTTAACTCATATGCAAATGATAAAAATGGTACTTTATATTTAAAAGTTATTTTTAAACCAAAAGAAGGGAAAAAACTAAATCAACAAGTTGAATATATCTATAAATTAACTGGATTTAATAAATATTCAGAAAATTATTTCAAAGATGGTTTATTTATCAAAGGACTTGAATGAAAAAAAGACGAAATTAAAAAATATAAAACTATTCAAGAACTTAAAAACGCTTATGATGAAGCAATAAAAAATAAAACCATATCAACATTTATAAAAAATATTTTCTCATTCCAAACTTCACCATCTTCATCAATTAATCTAAAAGAAACAAAATTAGAATTTAATATAGATAAAAATTTAGTCACTCTTAAAACAAAACTAAATGCTCTTGTTAATGAAGCGACCGAAAATGATTTATTAAAAATCGCCATTGAACCAACAAATGTTGACGCAAGCATTGATAAGGAATTTCAAAATAAAGCATAAATAATTTAATAAAAATTTTTTCTCACTTTTTCAATATTTTTATGTTTATAATATAATTTAGATTATGAAAAACATTAGCGTTAAAATCGAAATCCAAAAAAACTCAAAAATTAAGTATGAATACAATAGAAAAACCAAAGAAATCGAAGTAGACAGAATTCTTAGAGGTGATTTTGTTTATCCATGCAACTATGGTTTTGTACCAGAAGCATTAGATTGAGACGGCGATGAGCTAGATGTATTGGTTTATTCAGATGAAGTTTTTCAACCTGGTACTAAATTAAATGCTAGATTAGTTGGTGCTATGAAAATGATTGATAATGGTGAAACTGACACTAAATTAATTGCAGTTCACGCTGACGATTATAGATTAGATCACATTCAAAAACTTGAAGACCTACCAATGGAATTTTTAAATTCAGTTAAAACATTTTTTAGCACATATAAAAATTGAAAACGACCTAACATTACACAAATTTCAGGTTTCGAAGGACTTGAATATGCAATTTCAGAATACAATGAATGTGTTGAGTTAATGGATAAATATGGTGCAATGGATAAAAAAGAATTCATAGCAAAAATGAAACTTGAACATCCTGAAAAATATACTTTTTAAATTAATTACTTAAAATTAAGGTGTATAAAATTATATAATATGTAATGCAATAAATATTAAAAGGAGTAAAATGGCAAGAGAAGGATATACATTAACATGTCAATCATGCAAAATGGAAAATTACATTTCTAAAAAGAACAAAAAGAACCATCCTGAAAAAGTTGAGTTATCAAAATATTGTTCAAAATGTAATGCTCATACAAACCATAAAGAAAAAAAATAAAAACTTCAATAATTGAAGTTTTTATTTTTTAAAACCATTTTTGGTTATTCTATCCTAAACTCATATACTTTATTTATTTTTATATCACATATAAAATTTATTTTTCATATGAATCATTAAATGATAAAAAATATAATAGTATGTAATAAAATTCTTATAATTGTTTTGTTAATATTTATAAAATATATCAAAATATCTCAATTTCTACTTAATAAAATATAAAAATTTTATTAATAAAAACATAATGTTTAAAAACAAACTATTATAATATATATACACAGAAAGGTCTTATTATGAATAGAAAAAAATTAGATAATATATTTGAAAAATACCAAATTGATGCTTTAATTTCAGAAGCGCCTCAAACTAGATTATGATATTCAGGAATTCAAACAACTGATGGATACTTGGTGATTGAAAAAGATAAAGCAACATTATTTGTTGATGGTAGATATATTGAATATGCTAAAAAAAATGCTAAAAATGTTGATGTTGTGCTTTTGCAAGGTAATGTAATGTCAGATTGACTAAAAGCAAAAAATTTTAAGAAAATAGCTTTAGAAAAAGATTACTTAATCAAACAAGTTCAAGATCATATTATAAAATTAATTGAGCCTCATGAAATTATGTGAGTAAGTGCACAGGAATTACGTATTGTTAAATCAAAAGAAGAATTAATTAAAATGCAAGCCGTTATTGATATTTCTATGAAAGCATTAGATGAATTCAAAAAATGAGTTAAGCCAGGAGTAACAGAAAAAGAAGCAGCTGCAATGCTTAACTTTATGTTGAAGAAAAACGGTGCTGATAAAGAAGGATTCGATGAAATAATTGCTAGTGGTCCAAATTCAGCTGAACCACATCATCACCCTACTGATAAAGTAATAGAAAACAATCATTTACTAAAAGTAGATTTTGGTGCATTATATCAAGGGTATACAGCTGATATTACTAGAACATTTATAGTTGGAAATGAATCAAAAACTAATGAAGAAGCTAAAAAAATATTACAAATTGTAAAAGAGGCAGCTGCATTAGGGCGGAAAGCCGTAAGACCAGGTATCAAGGTAAGTGAAATTGATAAAATATGTAGAGATTATATTACTGAAAAAGGATATGGAAAATACTTCACTCATTCAACAGGTCACGGTTTAGGAATTGACGTTCATGAGTTACCATCAGTTTCTTCTAGATCTCAAACAATTTTAGAACCAGGCATGATAATAACCGTTGAGCCAGGAATATATATTGAAGGATTAGGCGGAGCAAGAATAGAAGATGATGTTTTAGTAACCGAAAATGGACATTATGTCTTTTCAAGACCAGAAGAAACAAATGAAAAACCATTCTAGTACTTCTTTATTAAAAGCAGATTTTTTAAGAGTTTCTGAACTACATAAAATATACTATGAAATACATGGGAATCCTATTGGAATTCCTGTTTTCATTGTCCATGGTGGTCCAGGCGGAGGCAGTTCATTCAAACTAAAAGAATTATTTAACTTAACAAAGTTTAAACTAATTTTCTTTGACCAAAGAGGTTGCGGTAAAAGTCAACCATTTTTAGAATTAAAAGACAATAATACAAATGAATTAGTAGAAGATATCGAAAAACTTAGAAAATACTTAAATTTAGGGCAAATTAATCTATTTGGTGGCAGTTGAGGCACTACTCTTAGTTTAATGTACGCTATTAAATATCCAAAAAATGTTGCTAAAATATTATTAAGAGCTGTTTTTTTAGCAAGACAAGAAGACGTTAATTTTCTTTATGAAAAAAATGGCGCCTCAGAGTTTTATCCAGATTTATTTGAAAAATATTATGGGCTAATTAAAAATGAAAAAGGAAATAGTATTTTAGAAAAATACTACAAAATTTTTATTAGCAAGTCATCAGCATTACAAAAAGAAGCTGCAATTATGTTTTCTAATTGAGAAAATTCTCTTGTTTCTATTAAAAAATTTAACGCTAAGAAAAGATATTCAAAAACCGACATTAATGATGCATTAGCCATCTCATTACTAGAAAGTCATTATTTTATAAATCAATCTTTCTTGCCATATGATAACTATATTTTAGATAATGTAAACATTTTACTAAATCATGATGTTACAATAATTCACGGAAGACAAGATATCGATTGTCGGCCAATAGGTGCATATTTATTACATAAAAAACTACCAAATTCAAAACTTTTTCTTATTGATGCAGCTGGGCACACGTCACTTGACAAAAATTTATGAAATCAACTAAAAAAATCAATATCAGATTGAGAAAAATAAATCATCATTCAAGAGGAAAAAAATACTTATTTTTGCTATTTTTCTAGTTTTTTAATAAAAATGAATATTTTTTTTCTAAAAAAAGTGAAAAAAAATATTCAAGTTATAAAGAAAACTAGCTTCATAAAAATTTCAAAAATTAAAAACATTTTAACTTTTAAGCCTTGTATAAGTGCATTTTAGTAACTTTTAATAAAAAAATATCTAAAGTATAATGAATAATTAGAAGAATATTTTTTAAAAATTTTGTTAACTTTTAAAATTTGTAAATCAAAAAAATATATGGTATACTTTTAAAAATACTTAAAAAAAAAAAAAAAAAAAATACTTAAAAAAAATATTAAAAGAAATACTTAAAAATTAAAAATACTTATAAATAAGAAGACAATAGTTTGTAATTACAGCTATTGTCTTTTCTTTTTTTGAAAAATTAAGTTTTCTTTATAATATTTATACAATAAGGAGGAAAAATGTTCGACAAAGAAAAACGTTTAAAAGAATTAACTGAACTTCAATATAAAATAACTCAAGAAGGACACACAGAGCCCCCTTTTAAAAATGAATATGATAATCATTTTAAAAAAGGTATATATGTGGATATCGTGGATGGAACACCACTTTTTAAATCAACTGATAAATTTAATTCAGGTTGTGGTTGACCTGCTTTCAGTAAACCAATTAATGATAGTGTAATCAATGAATTTATGGATTATTCACATAATATGAAAAGAGTTGAAGTAAAAAGTAAAAATGCCGATTCTCACTTAGGTCATGTTTTTAATGATGGACCAGCTGAAAGTGGCGGATTAAGATATTGTATTAACTCAGGTTCACTTAAATTCATTCCATTTGATGAAATGGAACATGAAGGATATGGTGAATTAAAAAAATTATTTGAAGATTAAATTATTGTATATGGATAATTATCCATATACAATTTTTAAAAATATAAAAATGTTTTCACATTTTTCATTTTGATCGTACTTTTTTATTTTTTATATTTTTGTTTAGTATAATAAAAGATATTTTTGATTAAGGAATAATTATGAATTTTTCAAGCATATCATTAGCAATAATTTTTGCACTAGCTAGTTTAGCATTATTTATTTTTTCTACCAAAAAATTATCATCTTCCTTAAAATCACTCGGAGACACAAAGTTTAAAAAAATATTAAATTTTATTTCAAAAAATAATTTTATGGCTCTTATTATAGGTGTATTTATAACAACATTAATACAATCATCTGATGGCGCTGTAGCACTTATTATGGGTTTACTAGCAGCGAGGTTTATAAGTTTGAAGGTCGCGATCGCCTTTTTATTGGGCGCTAACATCGGTACTGCTACTACATCATTAATCGTTTCTTTTCAATCATCATTTGCATTTACTGAATATTTTATTTTATTAATGTTTATAGGTGTTTTTGGTTGAATTCTAACAAAAAGAACCAATTGAATTAATATATTTTTAATAATTCTTTCGATTGGAATGATTTTCTTTTCATTAAAAATTCTTTCATCATCTGCGGTTGCTATTGTTAAGACTGATTTATTCAAAAAATCAATTGGTGTAGTTGGAATAAATCCTTGACTCGCGTTTATATTTTCGTTTGCTTTAACAGGAATATTGCAGTCTTCAAGCGCAACTGTCACTTTATATCAAATAGTTTATGCACAGAGTGATAATATTCTTCCAACTAATTCAGCAATTGCTTTGGTACTTGGTTCAAATGTTGGAACTACCATAACAGGACTAGTTGTTTCATTTACATCAAAAAATAAAAATTCTCAAAAAATTGCAATTATTTGAGGAATTACAAATCTAAGCATCTCATTACTTGTTTTACCATTTTTATATCCATTAAATTTCTTTGAAACATTAATCACTTCAATCGTAGATAATTCAAACAAAACGCTTCAATTATCTATCGCTCACTTGTTGTTTAATTTCATCCTCGTTGGAATATATATATGGTTAATTAAGTATTTAGAAATATTAGTTAACAAAATAATTAAAGATGATAATCTAACAACAAATTATCAAATTATACTCCCATATGAACTTATTAATCAAAATGCATTTTTAGCTTTAAAATCTGCTAAAAAGGCACTTCAAGAGCAAGCAAGAATTTCAAAAAGTGGACTAATGATTCTTGAAAAATACTTAAATACCGGAAATTATAAATTAATTGACAAATATGAAGAACTTAGTAATATCATTGATGAAACAAGACGGAATATTTATAATTACTTAATCAAAATAACTTCAAATAATTTATCAACTGAAGAAGCAAAAATACATTTATCCTTAGTACTATCTTCTAGATCTGTTGACAAAATTATGACAATAGGATCAAGAGTAATACTAGAATTGAAAAAAGTTAACGATCCTAAAAAACCTCAAAAATTCATTCTAGATAATGAATTGATCTTAGAAATTAAAAATTTATTAAATATCACATCTAAAATATTAGATAATGTTATTTTTCAATTAGAAGAATTTTCTCACGAAAGAAGTATATATATTAATGAGCTAAAAGATGATGCTAATAATTTGTCCTTAGAATATGCGAAAACCAATATATATAGATTAAAAACAAACCTATCACAAAAACAATTAGAATTCGATTTTGATTATAGTCGTCTACTTAGAGCGATTGAAAGAATCATTCATCATTGTCAAAGAATCGATCAATATATTGCTAATGAAGCTATAAAAATAAAAATCAATGAACCCATTGAGCTAAATTATTATGATAGCATTTAAAAACAAAACTCTAGATTTATTTATTCTAGAGTTTTGTTTTTAAAAATTAATTGAGTGTTATATTTTGGCCATTTTCAATTTCGATCTTGCTTTCTGATATTAAATTATTGTCATAACTCAATTTAGATACTTGAACTAAAATTCTTTGATATGGCTTGTCTTTCTTTTCAAGCTTTAAAGTGAAAACCACTTCATTAGCAATGCTTCCTTTTTTACCAGAAACCAATTCGCTTTTTGTCTTTTTATCAGCTTCGCTTGAACCAAACTTATCGACTACTTCAATATTTAATTTATATAATTCAGCTTTTGGTTGATATGCTTTATCATCAAAGTTTAACGCAATAGTTATTTCATCATTTTTAGAAGCTTTAATTGACAAGCTATGTTTTTTAGCAAGTACGTCCATTACTTCTTTACTTTTGGTTTTTGAATTTCCAGCATCATCAATTCCTTTTTCCTTTTCTTTTTCATCAGTATTAGGTGTTTTATGACCATGTATTTGACGATCGAAGTCCTCTTTAGTGATATCTTTATTTATTTTTTTGTCAGGTTTTGACCCTTTTTCGGTCTTAGTACCAGAATTATCTTGCCCTGTTTGTGGGGTTTTAGGCCCTTGTTTAGGTTTTTCCTCTTTAGGTGAACATGCTACAATACTAGCACCCATTAGTGTAGTGATCGATAATAGACCAAGGCCGCTGAATATTTTTTTATACTTCTTCATAATTTGTAGAAACTCCTATAATTATTTACTTAACTACTTAAAAAACAAAAATGCTTATAAATTCAATTTATTGAATTTCTATTTTATAAATTAAAAAATCAATCGATATTTTAATTCTAATGAACTAATTAAACCGTTGATAACATGTGTTATAAAGTGACAAGTTCTTTTTTTTTTTTTTTTTAGATAAAAAAAATATTATAATGCAATAAAACATAGGCATCTATATAGAATAATATTAAAAGTTAATGAAAATGTTGTCTTTTTTGCTTTTAACAATTTCAAAAGGAAAAAATATAATTATTTAATTTCCATAATACATTCAATTCTTATAAATAAATGTCTAAAATCAAACTTAGATTATTCTTAAATTTCATATATTAAACAAAAAGCGAAGAAGATATTATTAATAGAATAGATAACTAAAGAAAATAATTATGTTATTGATATAAATATCATTATATAAATTCAATATAAAAAATTTATACAAACTCAACATTGAAGTTAAAAATTAAACAACAAGTTTAGTTTCACATCATTTTTTATGTTCTTACTTTTCTACAAAATCCTTTTATATCATATAGGAATTAATATTAGTTATGTAAATAATATTTAAACATCTCATTTCATTAATTTAAAAACACTCAGAATAAAATTGTGTTTATAAAAACAATAGGTTATTATTAAATTTACATAATTTTAATTAAAATATTTCTATAAATTCATAATGAGAAATAAAAATAATAAATAAATATATATGAAAATATAAAAATAATGAAGTTACTTGCAAAAATAAAGATTAATAAAAATTAATTTATTAATTAAATTTTTCTCTTATTATATAGGACAATTTAACAATTTATCAATTGTATTACATTTTATTAAAAAAAAAAAAAAAAAAGGAACTTGTCTATTTTCTAGCTGATAGTTTTACGTTTGAGCACGAATAAAAAAATAAAATTTTTTTGAACATTTAAATATTTTTACTAAATTTAATATTTATATTGCTTATTTATAAGTTTTTTTTTTTTTTTTTAAGTAACAAATCTTTAACTATTATAAGGAGAATTTTTAAAAATCATGAAAAAATATAAAAAAATATTCAGCGGCCTTGGTCTATTATCGATCACTACACTAATGGGTGCTAGCATTGTAGCATGTTCACCTAAAGAAGAAAAAGCTGATAAAGCTAAGGCTGAAAAGGAAAAAGCTGATAAAGCTAAGGCTGAAAAGGAAAAAGCTGATAAAGCTAAGGCTGAAAAGGAAAAAGCTGATAAAGCTAAGGCTGAAAAGGAAAAAGCTGATAAAGCTAAGGCTGAAAAGGAAAAAGCTGATAAAGCTAAGGCTGAAAAGGAAAAAGCTGATAAAGCTAAGGCTGAAAAGGAAAAAGCTGATAAAGCTAAGGCTGAAAAGGAAAAAGCTGATAAAGCTAAGGCTGAAAAGGAAAAAGCTGATAAAGCTAAGGCTGAAAAGGAAAAAGCTGATAAAGCTAAGGCTGAAAAGGAAAAAGCTGATAAAGCTAAGGCTGAAAAGGAAAAAGCTGATAAAGCTAAGGCTGAAAAGGAAAAAGCTGATAAAGCTAAGGCTGAAAAGGAAAAAGCTGATAAAGCTAAGGCTGAAAAGGAAAAAGCTGATAAAGCTAAGGCTGAAAAGGAAAAAGCTGATAAAGCTAAGGCTGAAAAGGAAAAAGCTGATAAAGCTAAGGCTGAAAAGGAAAAAGCTGATAAAGCTAAGGCTGAAAAGGAAAAAGCTGATAAAGCTAAGGCTGAAAAGGAAAAAGCTGATAAAGCTAAGGCTGAAAAGGAAAAAGCTGATAAAGCTAAGGCTGAAAAGGAAAAAGCTGATAAAGCTAAGGCTGAAAAGGAAAAAGCTGATAAAGCTAAGGCTGAAAAGGAAAAAGCTGATAAAGCTAAGGCTGAAAAGGAAAAAGCTGATAAAGCTAAGGCTGAAAAGGAAAAAGCTGATAAAGCTAAGGCTGAAAAGGAAAAAGCTGATAAAGCTAAGGCTGAAAAGGAAAAAGCTGATAAAGCTAAGGCTGAAAAGGCTAAAAAGTAAAAAAATTTTTTTATTTTCAAAAACCGCGCAAAAGCGCGGTTTTTGAAAATAAATATTTTATAAACTATATATTAAATAATCAACATAAATATAGATTTCAACTTTTTCTCATTTAATGATATAATAATCAAGCAAAAGCCGTCATAGCTCAGTCGGCAGAGCACATCCATGGTAAGGATGGGGTCGCTGGTTCAAGTCCAGTTGTCGGCACCATATCTATTTATTAGACTAATTAAAAAAATCAGTTTAATAGCTGATTTTTTTAATTATTTTAAAAAACTATCTAGTTCACTTAATAAGTCATCATAAGTTCTATATCCGACTAAATCTTTTATCATAGAACCATCTTGATAAACTTGTGTATAAGGAATAGCTCTAACACCTGATTCTGTTGCAAATTCCTTATTTTCTTCAATGTTAACCCTTAAAATTTCTACACCATTTTTATCTGCTAGTTCTTCTAATGTAGATTTATACATTTTACATGGTCCACAATATAAAGCGTGAAATACTAAAAGTTTTTTTCCTGTTTTGATTTCATTTTTTGCTTCTTGTGCATTTATTTCACGTAACATATTTACCTCTTTTCTGATTTGAAAAAATTATACAATATAAAAATAAAAAAGTAAAAAATAACTTTTTTATTTAAATTTGCATAAAAAAGTTATTTTTTGGTAAATCTATTAATTTTTATTATTTAGAGCTAATTGAACTAAAGTTTTAACCATAACACCTGTTGGTCTTCCACCTTGTTCAGCTGTTCCTGCCACGTCAAGATGAATATATTCAACATCTTCTGTAAATTCTTTTAAGAACATTGCAGCAGATGAACTTCCTCCGCCTGCACCAGATAAATCAGTATTTTTTAAATCTGCAACTGGTGAATTTTTAATTTCCTTTGCAAAAGCTTCATCAAGTGGCATTCTTCAAACAAGTTCATGTTGTTGATCGGCTGCTTTTTTAAGATCATCTCATGCTTTATCTGATGTAGCTCATACACCTGTGTATGTGCTACCTAATGCAACTAAGATTGCGCCTGTTAAAGTAGCTACATCAACAATTCTAGTCGCTTTAAGATTTCTAACAGCATATGTTATACCATCAGCCATAACTAAACGACCTTCAGCGTCGGTGTTATTAATTTCAACAGTTTTTCCATTCATACTAGTTCATACTGAATCTGGTAATGAAGCATCTGCATTAACTCTATTATCAGTGATGCACATAATTGCAGCTACATTTGTTTTTGGTTTTAATTGAGCAATAGCTTTCATTGCACTAGCCACAAACACAGATCCAGACATATCAAATTTCATCCCAAGCATTGAGCGACTTGGTTTTAATGAATATCCACCTGAGTCAAAAGTGATTCCCTTACCTACATAAACACTTTTTTCATCTGAATCAGGATTTCCATTATATTCAATAACAACTACTCTTGGTTCATAAACACTTCCTCTATTTACAGAAAGCAACAATCCCATTTTATGTTCTTGAATTTCTTTTTTATTTAAAACAGTTATTTTTAGATTTGAATATTGTTTCAAATCATTGACAACATCATCAGCTAATTTTTCAGAATTCAAAATATTCGGTGGAGTAATTTGTAGATCTCTAGCAAAATTAACACAATCAGATAAGATATTTGACTTATTTAAAGCTTCAAAATATTCATTTTCGCTTTTTATAGTGTATAATGAAATATTAAATTTATCAGCTTTTTTTGAAGTTTTAGCATTATAAATATCAGCATTTACATAATTGTATGCATTAATAAATGCACTAACCACTTGATCAATTGTGAGATCTTTTTTAATAAAACTATCTAAATCAATTTGATAATCTCTCGCTTGATTAGTGAAAAAACCTTTTGCAAAATTGAATAATGATTCATATGTAAATTTATCTTCATCTCCAAGAAAAACAAACGCTTGATTTGTATCAAAATATTCAGTTACAACATTATTTTTTTCTATTAAATTTTTAGGTAATTCTTGTTTTTTAAAAATCGCTTTTAATAACATAGAGTTATTTCTAGCATTTTCTACTTTATTTAATTTCATCATTTCCTTTCTAATCATAAAGATATAAATATTTTACTATTATTTATTAATTTTCAATTATTTTTAAGCATTGAATGTGATTAGTCTAAATATTATTTTTGTAATTCTAAAACAAATTCAACTAATGTAGCAATTAATGGACCTTGTGGTTCTCCATTGATATCAGCTGTTCCGGCTATATCACAATGAATAAAATCAACATCTTTAGTAAATTCTTTTAAAAACATTGCTGCTTGTGAAGAATCTTGTCTAACAATTTTTGATCAACTTGCTAAATCAGCAACTTTTGAACTTTCATTTCCCTTATGAAAATCCTTGTGTAAAGGCATTCTTCAAACTTTTTCTTGTGCTGTCTGAGCTGCCTTTTCAAATATTGCTCACTTAGTTTCATTAGTTGATCAGATACCTGAAAACACATTAGATAACGAGGTTAAAATAGACCCAGTTAAAGTTGCAACATCTACAATTGTTGTTGCATTTAATCTGTCAGCTGCATAAAATATTCCATCAGCTAATACCAAACGACCTTCGGCATCAGTATCAACAACCTCAACTCATTTACCGCTCATTGATTGGTAAACATTTTCAGGCAATGAAGCATCTGCATTAATTCTATTATCGGTAATACACATAATTGCTGAAACATTTACTTTTGCTTTTAATTCAGCTAATGTCTTAACAGTATAAGCAGCAACAACTGAACCAGACATATCAAACTTCATTCCATCCATATAATAACCTTTAGTATTAACACCACCAGTATCAAATGTGATACCCTTACCAACTATTGATGTATGTTCTTTTGATTTTTTATCTCCTCTATATGAAATAACAACAACTCTTGGTTCATGAGTGCTTCCTTTATTTACAGAAAGCAAGAGTCCCATATTAAGATCTTTTATTTCTTTTTTAGTTAAAACTTCAACTTTTAAACCATCTATACCGGAAAAATCATTTACAATTTCAGAAGCTAACATTTCTGAATTTAGGAAATTCTCGGGCATAATTTGTAAATTTCTTGCTTTATTAACATTGAGCGCAATTAGTTCAAATTTCTTAATTAATTTTTGGACTTCAAGTGTTTCATTTTTTACTAAAATGCCAATTTGTTTGGTTTCAAATTTTGCTTTTTTATCAATTGACTTTTTAAATAATTCAGCTTTTGCAAAAATAGTTTTAGTAATAAACATTCTTAATAATTTTGAATACTCAAAATGTTTACTGAATTCTTCAATATCAATCAGATAATCTCTTTGATGTGAATTTGCAAATGATAAAAATCAATTGCAAAATTCAAATCAAGTTTGGTGTTTAGTATCAAAATACACATATGATGTTTTATTAACTAAATCATCAGTAATACTAAAATTTTTCTTTCCAACAAGTTCTGGAAAAATTTCCCCTTCAAAAGCTGGTTTTAATAATTGCATCTTTTCGTTAATTTCTTTATAAATTTTTAACATATCTTCTCCTTATTTTTTATATAATTTTCTATTGCAAGTTTTGCAGATTCTCGATAAGCTTTTATTAACCCGCCTGCTCCTAGCATAATTCCGCCAAAATATCTCACAACAACAACCAAAACATTATTTAAATTTTTAATTTTTATAATTTCATAAATTGGTCTTCCTGCTGTATTTTTAGGTTCTCCATCATCATGAAATCCAGCACTTTGATTGCCGTTTTTATTTATTGAATAACTATAACAAATATGTCTTGATTTTTTATGCTCTAATTGTAATTTTTGAATTATTTCTTTAATTTCTTTTTTATCACTTATTTCAAAAATATATGATAAAAAAGTTGATTTTTTAACAATTATTTTAAACTCGTCATTAATCAAATGTTACACCTTTTAAATTTTTAACTCATTGAATAAAGTGTCTTTGAGCTTTAATAATATCTAATTTACCTTGATCTTTGAAGAATTTAAATATTTCAGCATATTCTCTAAATAAACTATAAATTTCAATTTCATCATTTGATGGTTTCAATCCTAGCTTAATAAGTTTTTCAGGATAATATTTTGAAACTAGTTCATAAATTTTACAAGCTACAAATTCTACCGGAAAGTTTTCTGCCTTAATTGAACCGACTGCTAAAAGTTTTATTGCCGGTTCTTGATCATTAAATTTAGGTAACAAAATTCCTGGCGTATCTAAAAATAAATACTCTCCATTTACAACTCATTTTTTTTCTCTTGTAACTCCTGGAAAATTAGCTACTTTCAATACTGCTTTATTAGAAACTAAATTTATTAAGGTGCTCTTTCCGCAATTAGGAACTCCCACAACAAATGATTTTATCTTTGTTTGAATCATTCCTTTCGCTTTATTTTTTAAAATTCTTTCTTGACTCATTTCTTTTAATTTAGATAAAATCATTTTCTTAGATGAAGTATTTCTTAAATCAAGTCATAATAAATTTTCGCCTTTAAATCTACTTGAAATTAAATCTCTTTTCTTTTGATCCATTAAATCACTTTTAGTAATAATAAATAAGCGTGGTTTATGTGGGGCAATTAAATCAAAATCCTCATTGTATGAACTTATTGGACATCTAGCATCTAAAACAACGATAAAAATATCGGCTAAATTAGATATATCTTTTATTTCTCTAATTCCTTTTGCCATATGTCCTGGATATCATTGAACTAGATTATGCGGTTTTTCTAGGTTTTCGTTCATCGTTTACTTTCTCCAATTGTTTTAATGTAGTTTTATATCTTTGGATCTCAAATTCTGCTTTATTTAATTCATTAGTCTTATTAAATAACTCTTTTTCTAACAATTCCATTTTTTGTTTTAATTCTTCATTGTCACTATTAATTACTTTCACTCATGAAATTATCTTTTTTACAAATTCATCAATTTCATGCACATTATATCCATCCAATGAAATAGTGAACTCATTTTTTTCAATTCAAGAAATTAATTGATCTATTTTTGTTAAATCGTTATTCATCTTTACTCCTATTATAAACCTTATCTAATACAATACCAGCAGAAATAGCTACATTAAGACTTTCAAATTCAATTGGAATATAAATATTTAAATCAGAAAGTTTTTGAATATTTGGTCTAATTCCATTTGCTTCATTACCAAAAACAATTACCATTTTATCTTCTACAAATTTTATTGAATTAAGAACTTGGGCATTTTTATTTAAAAGTGTCTCATAAATTGTATAATCATTATTTTTTAATTTAATCAATTCACTTTCAAGATCATTTGTTTCAATAATATTTAATTTGAATAATGCACCTTGACTAGCTCTTATTACTTTATCATTAAAAACATCTAAATTTTCAATAATTACAGTATCAAAATTAAAGGCCTTTGCAATTCTAATAATTGTTCCAACATTACCTGGATCTTGAAGATTATTTAAAGCTACAACCTTTTTTATTGGATATTTACGTAATTTTCTTTTATCACAAACAGCAATTACTTTCTGAGGTGTTGTTGTTTGTGATAAATAACTAATTATGTCATAACTAACTTTTGTTGAATTTTGATAAAAATTAGAATCTTCAGTTTCTAAAATTTCAACAACTATATCCTTTGTTAAAGCTTCATTAACAAGATGATATCCACTAATCAAAAAAAGATTAGACTCTTTCCGAAATTTTTTATTATGAAGTTTTTTTAATTCTTTTATTTTAATATTCTGTTTGCTTGTCAAAATCATTCTTTAATAAAAAGTCCTTACCTTTTTCAACCTCATATATAGATAAATCTTTTCAGTTTAACTGCCTCATTACCTCATATCCAATAACGCAAACAGAATTAGCTAAATTAATTGAACGCATTTTAGAAACCATTGGTATTCTTAAACATTTCTCAATATGAGATGCTAGTATTTTTTTAGGTATTCCAGTTGATTCTGTCCCAAACATTAATCAAATATCACTATTTTTTTTAAATTCTGCATTATAATCAACTTTTTCATATGTTTTTAAACCATATCTAGTTATATAAAAAATATTTTTATCAGCATATTTTTTATAAAAATCATCATAAGAATTATGTATTTCATGTCTAATATCAGACAACATTCTACCTGCGCCATAACGGCGTAAATATTTAGGATGTAAATCAAAACTAATCGGTTTTATAATATGTAATTTAGCGCCTAATGAATAGCATGTTCTAATAATATTCCCTGTATTCGGTGGTATTTCCGGTTCGAATAAAACAATGTTTATCATTTTAACTCCTTTAATAGTTCATATTATAAATTATTATTAAACATTTATATGTATTTATAAAATAAATCAAAATGAGACAAAAAGGTAAAAAGTTACTTTTTAATTTAATTTTAAGCAAAAAAATAACTTTTTACTTTTTTTATAAAAGATAGTATAATTTTTAAAACGGAGGAAATATGAAAAAAATAAAAAAAACAATTAGTATATTAGGAGGTTCGCTTGTTTCAATACCAGTTGCGGCCATTGTGGCATGTTCTCCAACTGAACAAAACAAGCGTAAAACCAATCAGACAATTGATTTTACCGAACACGGTATCGCTAAACATACAGGTAGTGTTAAAACTAGAGAATTATTATTCCCAGCGGCTAAAAATGAAAATAAGTTAGATGCAAATGGAATTTTTAATATTGGATTACATCATTCACCAGTTGAAGGTGTTCAAGGAGAGTGGGTTGCATTTGCAACAGAAGTAAAATCAGAAACTGATAACACGCTAGTTGAACCAGTTGTGATTAAACAAGCAACTACAACAGCAACAAATGGAGAATTCCCATTAAGATGAAAATTTGAAGGCGAAAATAAACTTCAAGATGGAAGATTCTATACATTTATTTTCTGAAAGAAAGATGGAACAGAAAAAATCGTATTTAGCCCGGACAATATCAAAAATAGTAAAGATGTTTTCCCTGCTAAATTACCTGAGGGAACTGTTAGAAAAACCAATCAGACAATTGATTTTACCAAACACGGTATCGCTAAACATACAGGTAGTGTTAAAACTAGAGAATTATTATTCCCAGCAGATAAAAGCAATAAATTGGATGCAAAAGGAATTTTTAATATAGGATTACATCTTGCTCCAGTCCAAGGTGTTCAAGGAGAGTGAGTTGCATTTGCAACAGAAGTAAAATCAGAAACTGATAACACACTAGTTGAACCAGTTGTGATTAAACAAGCAACTACAACAGCAACAAGTGATGATTTCCCATTAAGATGAAAATTTGAAGGCGAAAATAAACTTCAAGATGGAAAATTCTATACATTTATTTTCTGAAAGAAAGATGGAACAGAAAAAATCGTATTTAGCACAGACAATATCAAAAATAGTAAAGATGTTTTCCCTGCTAAATTACCTGCTTAATTAAGTCATTGAAAAAAACACACTATAGTGTGTTTTTGTTTTATTTTTGAAAAATTATTTAACGATTTTTGTTACTGAACCAGCACCAACTGTACGTCCACCTTCACGAATTGAGAATTTTGTTCCTTCTTCAACAGCGATAGGTGCAATTAATTTAACTTTTAAGTTAACGTTTTCACCTGGCATAACCATTTCACGTCCAGCTTCGAATTCAACTCCACCTGTAACATCTGTTGTACGGAAATAGAATTGTGGTTTATAGTTCTTGAAGAATGGTGTGTGACGTCCACCTTCTTCTTTTTTAAGAACATAAATAGCAGCTTCAAATTCTGTGTGAGGAACGATTGAACCTGGTTTAGCAAGAACTTGTCCACGTTCTACATCATCACGGTTAACTCCACGAAGTAATAATCCTGCATTGTCTCCCGCGATAGCTTCTTTAAGATTTTTACGGAACATTTCAATTCCTGTAACAACTGTTTTCTTAGTAGATTTTAATCCAACAATTTCAACTTCTTCGTTTAATTTAAGTGTTCCACGTTCAACACGTCCAGTAGCAACTGTTCCACGTCCTGTAATTGTAAATACGTCCTCAACAGCCATTAAGAATGGTTTGTCATATTCTTTAACAGGTGTTTCAATATATGAATCAACTGCGTCCATTAATTCTAATATTTTTTCTTCGTATTTAGCATCACCTTCAAGTGCTTTTAAAGCTGAACCACGAATAATTGGCGCATTATCTCCATCAAATCCATATTCTGATAAAAGGCTACGAATTTCAACTTCAACTAATTCAATCATTTCTTCTTCACCTTCTAACATATCAACTTTGTTTAAGAAAACAACGATACGCGGAACACCAACTTGTTTAGATAAAAGAATGTGTTCACGTGTTTGAGGCATAGGCCCATCTGTTGCAGCAACAACTAAGATAGCACCATCCATTTGAGCTGCTCCTGTAATCATGTTCTTAACGTAATCAGCGTGACCAGGACAGTCAACGTGTGCATAGTGACGTTTTTCTGTTTGATATTCAATGTGTGATGTGTTAATTGTTATCCCACGTGCTTTTTCTTCGGGTGCATTATCAATAGAAGCATAATCACGAGCTTCTGATAATCCTTTTTTAGCTAAAACAGTAGCAATAGCTGCTGTTAATGTAGTTTTACCATGGTCAACGTGTCCAATTGTACCAACGTTAACGTGCTCTTTACTACGGTCAAAATCTAATTTTGCCATATTTTCCTTTCATAATCCTATAATTTTATAATTTTTATGTTTGTTTTAGCGCTAAAACCAACCTAAGTCTAGCCTTTCATCTAGATCCTGTCCTTTTCCTAAAACATATATTTATAATAATAAATCTATTTTATCAAAAAACTTTAAAATCGCTTTTATTTAAAAGTCTTATATATTTTAACACAAAAAAGCAAATCATATATATTTTTATTATAAGACATAATTTATTAATAAATATAAATAATACTAAAAAATCAAAATTGTTTTCTAACAATATTCTTTTTCATTAAATAAAGTACGATTATACTTCAAAAGATGAATTATTTAATATCTAAATATTAAATTAAATTAAAAATAATTTATAATATCAAATATTAATTAGGAGAATATAATGAAACACATAATAAAAGATTTTAAAATCGACGGAACTGAATGAATTAAGATTCAAAATGATGCATTAAAATTTTTAGAATCCAAAAATCAAAAAATTAATCAACAAGTTATTTTAGATTATGCAGTCGATGCTTATGGAGATCATATTTTAAACAATGAATTTAAATTAAATAATCAAAAAATTAAAGAAAATAAATATTATTTTAGACCAATTATTTTAAATAAAAAATTCAGTATCAATGAATTTACATTTCAATTAAAATCATATTATCTAGATGAAGAATTTACTAAAAATTTAAAAATAGATCAATGCAAGAAAGTTCCATTTAGTATGAATCCTGAATATGAAACACAAATTAATGAATTCACAAAATCATACATCAATAATTTTAAATTTAGGGATAAAAAAGAAATCAATTCAGTAATAAATGAAGGTGATGTGGTCCATATTGAAGCGTTGCACAAAGGTACAAATCGTGTTAATAAATTTGAAATTATAGCATCAAGTGATATAAAAGATGATTATAAAGATGTTAATTATTTAGAAAATAAGTTAATTGGTAAAAATGTAGGTGAAACATTTACTTTTGAAGCTAATAAAGATGTATCATTAGAAATTAAAATAGAAGAAGCATTCACTATTACACCAGAACCAATCACAGATGAAAATGCATATAAAATAGGTATTGAAGAATTGAAAACACTAGATGATGTCAAAAAATACATCCGTAAATCTATATTAGAACAAATTATTTCAGAAACACTATTCGAATTTGGATGAAGGGTAATTGAGTCAATTAGAGAATCTAATGAAAAAATTGAATTACCTGATGATCTAGTCAATAATGATATTGAAGCTTTTCAATTTGAATCTGACTTTGTAGGAGATAAAAAAGAAGTTGTTGAGGATGCTATTATATCATTTTTCTGATTTAACTTCGTTGCGCACACCTTTGACATTTCAATATTTAATAAAGAAATAAATTATGAAATTAAAAGAGTTAAGACATTTTTAAATATGGAAAATAATAATGATATAAACATTAGAAAGATTGCTGATGCAATTTTACTTAAAAAGCTTGCTTTAAAGATTTTAGAAGAAACCGATAAATCATTTATAGAAAAATTTAAAGATTATATTGTTTTTGAATAAAAATAATAATTAAAAAACATACTAGTAGTTAAAATACATTAGTATGTTTTTTAATTTACTTTACTAAATTCTTGGTATTTATTCTTCTTTTGATGTTTTAACTTAGGTTTCATTAAGCAAAGAGTAAACTCGCCTTTAATACTAGGCTTTTTCATAAATATGCTAATTAAATTTGAAACAGAATCAAAATATCAAGTTTCATGGATTTTAGTTAATTCTTTCACTAAACAAATCTTAATATTATCATCAAAAACTTCATAAATATCATTTAAACAATCAAGTAATTTATGTGGTGAAACATAATAAATATATGAATGATTTTCATTTATAATTTGTTGTTTAAATTCTTTTTTTCTTTGTTCAGATTTATCTTTTACAAAACCTAAAAAACTAAATGTATTACTAAATGCTGCGCCAACAAAACCTGTTATAACAGCACTAACACCTGGGATAATTTCAAGCTCGATATTTTGCATACGAGCTAATTTAATGATTTCAAATCCGGGGTCAGAAACACAAGGCATTCCGGCATCACTCACAATGGCAACATCTTGATTTTTATTTAAAACATAATCAATTATTTTCAATGAAGTAGTTTCTTCTGTAAAAGCATTGTATGTTATTAACTTTTTGCCAATAATTTGATATTTATCAAGTAATTTTTGAGTTACTCTTGTGTCTTCACAGGCAATTATTGGAACATTTTTTAATATTTCTAAAGCACGAATTGTAATGTCGCTAAGATTTCCTATCGGCGTTCCAACAACATAAATTTTACTCATAAATTTCTCCTAATTTAAGCAACATAACACTTTTTTGAATTTTAAAACTTGCATTTAATGATAAATTATTTAAAAATTCATTAATATGTTTAACTCAAATAAATATTTTTGGATATTTTAAAATTAGAGAATTTATTTCACTTATTTTTTCAAAAAACTCATTTTTTATAAAAAAATTGTTCCTATTATTTAATCCTAAAATGCACATTTTAATAAAACTTAATATAAACATAGTTCTATTCATATCTTCTTTATTTAAATCGTCATTTATGGCAATATAAAATTGTGGAAAATAATTATGTTTTTTTGTTATTAAAGCCTTCATTAAATCTGTGTATTGTTTAAATAAATCTTGATACTTTTTTGAATTAAATTCCTTAGCTAAATCTAATGAATTATAAGCAAATTTAATTGCTACAGGGGTAAATTCGTTTGTTTCATTAATATCAAAATTTTTAATAATGTCAGCATATTCATCTTCTTTTAGTTTGATATATTGAGCTCTAGAAATAATCGTTGCTAATAGCGACTTTGGATTTTTTGTTATTAATAAAATGCAAGTATTTTTTGATGGTTCTTCAATCTCTTTTAAAATTGCATTTAAGGCTTCATTTGAAGCAAATTCGATATTTTCAACAATAATTATTTTTTTCTGATTTTCTAAAACGGAAGCGATATTTGTACTACTAAAAAAATTTCTTAATTCTTCTTTTTTATGAACAGCTTTTTTAATATCAAAATAAAAAATATTTGGATAAAGATCATTAAAATCAATCTCTTTAAAAATGAATGTTTTATCATTTACCTGATTCAAAATTTGGACAATATTATAAATAACATTTTTTATATCCAATATTTTAGAAGCATCAATTAAATATAAGTGTGATAATTTATCAGTTTTAACAAGTTTTTGAAAATGTAAATAAACTTCTTGCATTATAATTCTTTAACAAAATTCTTAAATTTTTGATTTTGTTCAAGTTTTTCCATTATATTATCACACACTTCATTCAAACTTAACATTGCATTAACAATGATAAAACGTTTTGGATCTTCATTAATTAATTGTTTATAGCCACTATATACTTTTTCATGAAATTCATATGTTTCATTCTCTAAGCGGTCTTCAAATAAACGTGATTCTTGTCTTCTTTTTTTTGAATCACTAGGTGTAGCATCTAAAAATATTGTAATATCAGGAATTGCTCCATCTATTATTAATGTAGTTAGATTTTTAACAAATTTATAACCTAGGCCTCGCGCAAAGCCTTGATATGCATAAAAACTGTCAATGTATCTATCGCATAAAACAAGTTTATTCTCCTTTATAGCTGGCCAAATAATTTTTTCTAAATGTATTCTTCTACTTGTTGAATATAACATCGCTTCAGCAACTGGCGAAAGGTCACTTTTATTATCTAAAATTATCTCTCTAATTCTTTCGGCCTCTTTAAGATCCTTTCCACCTGGTTCGCGTGTTTCTATCAATTCAAGTTTCGAATATTTTTGTTTTAATCTAATCGCGATTTCTTTCATTATTGTAGTTTTACCGCTACCATCAAGACCTTCAAGTGTTATAAACATAATTTACTACCCCTTTTTATTCTTTTGTTCTATTAATAAGTGATTGTTTAAGTGTCATTTCATCAATATAATCAACTGAGGAACCAATTGGAAGTCCAATTGCTAATTCACTTATTTTTTTTGCATTATTTTTTAAATATTTTCTTAGAACATATTTGATAATTTCACCATCAAAATTTGGTGAAATTCCTAAAATTACTTCATCAAATCCTTTTGCATATTCACTTAATTTATTAATCAAATCTATTTCTTTTTCAATTAAATAATCACTTTTTAATTTCTTACCAAATACAAAATACTTTCCTTTGAAAAAATTAGCTTTTTCTATTTTATTAAGTATTTGCAGTGATTCGACTACTAATAATTTATTTTCTCTAGAATCATCTGTACAAATTTCACATTCTTCATCATTAAAAATAGGATTAGTACACATTTGACAAAAAGTAGTGTTTTCTTTCACATTTCTAAATGCATTTGCTAATAGATTTACCTCTGATTCATCGGTTTCAAAAATTCAATAAACTATCTTTTCCGCTGATTTTTTAGTTATTCCTGGCAACTTTATAAGTCTTGAAATAAAATTATTGATCTTATCTGAATTAAACATTATTAAAACGGAAATCCACCAGGCATATTATTAGGAGTAAGTTCTTCTTGGGCTTCTTGGATTTTATCCATCAATTCATTAAATGCAACAACTAATAAATCTTGCAATAATTCTTTGTCTTCAGGGTCAATTAAAATTTCATCTAATTCTATATTTTGAATTTCACGACTTCCTAGAGCTGTTATTTTAATTCCTTGTTTTTCTACTACAAATTCTTTTGATTCTAATTCTGCTTGTTTAGTTTCAAGTTCTTTTTGCATTGATTTAAGTCTTTTAATTAATTCTGGGTTCATAATTAGTCCTCTTTCTTTTTTTCAAAAAATGTTTTATAAATATCTTCCGCATTATCATTTCTTTTTGGATTTATTAATGTCGGAGGTTTGGGTTCAATTAATTGAAATGGAATTTTTATTTTACCATCACTTGTTCTAAATGAATTAAATTTTTCAATAATTTGATCTTTCTCATTAGAAGATATAAAATACAAAGTTTTATATCCATCATTAAATAAATAATCAATATATGATTGCAAATTGTAGTCTTTTGCTTTATTTTTTAATTTTTCTAAAATTTCATAATTTTCAACACAAAAAACAATTGCGTTTCTAGTAGCACCAATTATTTTAGTATTTTTTAATAGTTCTTTTTCTTTTAAATATTCCGAACTAACATCACTTGTAATCATTTCATCATTACGTTTTAATGCAGCATATTGCTTTGCGCAATCACTTTTTTTATATTTAGCAAACAATAATAAGTTCAAAACATTATGCATATATTCTTCATAAGTTTCTATCTTAAAGTTGTTATCAAAAAAATTGATTTCATTTGCGTCAATAATTTGTTCAGATGTATTTGCATCACTTTGTAATGATTCGATTTCGGAGGTCAAATCATTAATTTCACCTGTTTGATCGTTAATTTTAAAAAAGTATTCTTTTGTGTTATTTAAAACTTCTTTTGCATCATTAAAAATTTGTTCATGCTTGGGAAAATTAGTATCTTCTATTTTAATTTTACTTTTTAAAAAATTATCTTTTTTTGCTTGAACAAAAAAATCATCATCTACTTCTTCTTTTTCACTAATTGTATTGTTTTGTTCAGGTATTATATCTTTTTTTATGGGCGAAGTTTCAATGTAAGGTTTTGTATTTTTAATAGGTTCTATTTTATTTTCATTTAAGGTTAATTCTGTTAATATATCCAATTTTTCAATTAGAGAAATTAATGCAATTTGTAACAATTCAAACGGAAACTCATGTCTAGATATCTTCCCTAAAACCTCATAAAGTTCTTGATAGATTATCAAACTATTTTTAACACTTAATTTGAGCTTTAAACATTGCTCTAAATTAATTCACTTTAAAAAACTTCTTTCTTTGGTTTTATAATATAATAACCACTCCTTATTAATGTTTATTAAACCATTAATTAATCTACTAGCATCAGCACCATTTATATTAAACTCATTAACTTGCTTTATAACACTTTTTATATCCCCTTTAATAAGGCTATTTAAAAGATTAATATAATTATCAATTGAAACGACACCGAAATTTTTTTCTAATCCTTCAAGTGTAATTTTATTTTCATAAAATGAAGCCATTTGATCAGCAATTGATAAAGCATCACGCATACCGCCAGAAGACAATAAAGCAATTATTTTTAACGCTTCATCATCATACTCTATCTTTTCATTATCTAAAACTTTTTTTAAATGATTTATGATTTCTAAATCACTCATTCTCTTAAAGTTGTATCTCTGCACTCTTGATAAAATAGTTAAAGGTATTTTTTGTGGATCAGTTGTAGCTAAAATAAAAACAGTATGCTTTGGTGGTTCTTCTAAAGTTTTTAAAAGGGCATTAAATGCACTTTTACTCATCATATGCACTTCATCTATGATATAAACTTTGTATTTCCCATTAATTGGTGCTTGTTCAATTTTTTCTTTCAAAAATCTAACTTCATCAACACCATTATTAGAAGCGGCATCCATCTCAATAATATCTAAATTTATATCAACTTTTTTTAAACAATCATTGCAAGCAGCTGTTGAATCAACACTATGAACGCAATTCAATACAGTGGCAAAAATCTTGGCTATTGATGTTTTTCCTGTTCCTTTTGGACCAGAAAACAAATATGCATGATTTATTTTTTCATTTACAAGAATATTTTTAAGTGTTTTTACAACATGTTCTTGTCCTACAACTTGTTCAAAACTTCTTGGACGATATTTACGATATAGTGATTTATATTCACTCATTAATTCTCCTTTTTTAATTAATAATAATTATAATAAATCCCTTAATTTTTTTGGTATTGATTTTATTTTTTTCAGCTTTGCAATATTTATTTTTCATAAAATTTATTATTTTTTTGTTTTTAAATTAGCAAAAAATAATAAAAAACACCATATGGTGTCAATAACTATTACGCAACTATTAAGCGACAACAGCTTTATCTTGTCTTCTTTTATCTCTAGCTGTTTCTTTTGAAAGTTTCTTAGCTCTTTTTTCAGCGCGCAATTTGTTTTTAAGTCTTACTACTTTACGCATTTTAATTCCTTTTTAAATAATAAATTGCTTTATTATTTTACAATAATATTAATTATTTAAAAATAAATAAAATCTAATTAACATAAAAATAACATTATCATCATAATATTTATTTTTTCGCTAAACTTTCATATGTATAAAATAATAATTATGGCTCATAATATAAATAAACACTAATTATCTTTCTTTTCGCTTGTAATTTCTCAAAAAGATAATAACTTGAAAAACAATAAAAAATAAGACGAAAGCAAAAATCAAAATTGTGATAAAAATTGCACTATCCCTAAAAAAAGTAATTGGTAATATTTTAATGATTTCATCAGTATTAGGATTAAAGTTTCAATTAGTTTTTCCTGGAAAAAATATCTCATGAAATTTTCTAAATGCAAATTCAAAATCTCTTGCAGCAAAAATACTAATAATGACAATTAGTAATAATAAAATTATTGAAGCAATAAAACCTGATTTAATAAAACTTATTTTTTGTTTGATTAACTTTGAAACTATTAAAACTAAAATAATTATAAAAAGTGTCACTCCAAAAACGATAAAATTGACCATAAATAGTCTTCTAACATCTTCAAAATGTTGCATTCCCGATTGTGAAAAATCTAATTCGCCAGTTCCGAATTTTTTATTAAATATTAAGTAGTTAAATAACTCATCATAAGCACTTTTTAATTGGTTATAGTCCATTTGTCCATTATTAAAATCAATTGATTTATAATCAAAGTGAGCTAAGTGATAATAATAAAATGGTTTAATAATAATTGGAGGGATTATTGAAAATGTAAAAATAAAAAATAATATCGAAATACTCAATAACGAATATAAAAATAGTTTAATAAATAGTTTCATACAATTATTTTTACCTACTTTTTTTATTTTGTCTTTTCAGGAAAAATATATGGCTTTCCTTCAATAAATTCTTTTAAGTTAATGGGATGTTTATATCTTTTAGAAGCTTCTTCATCTTTTTTAAGGATTACTTCTGTTAGATCAATATCATTAATACTTGCCAGCGCAACAACATAATGAATAACATCTCATAATTCCTCCGCTAATGAAACTCCATCTTTTTTAGGCTTTCAGCCTTTTGAAATATTTATAGCCTCTGCAACTTCTCCAACTTCTTCTATTAATTTTGTTAATAGTCTAACACTATCATTACGATCTTTATATCTATTTTTTAAATACTCTTGAAGTTTTCTTATTGTAATTTCCATTTGCATACTATTCAAGTCCTTTTTTATTTTTAAAAATCATTTTAATCGGGCAACCCTCAAAATTAAATGTAGCTCTTAGTTGATTTTCAAGAAATCTTTCATATGAAAAGTGTAAGAATTTTTTATTGTTTACAAAAAATGTAAATGTTGGTATTTTCGCAAGTTCTTTACGAACATAATAAATATTTAATCTTCCGCCATTATATGGCTGTGCAGGTTGAATTAATTGAGTTTCTAAAATTAATGATGATAATAAAGATGGTTTAATATCTCTTTCTAAGTTTTCTCTAACTTCATTAAGTTTATCAACTAATTTATTAATTCTTTGGTTAAACTTAGCCGAGATAAAAACGAAGGGAACTCAAGGAACAAAATGAAATTTGTTTCTTAACTTTTTTTCATATTCAGCCATAGTATTTGTTTCTTTAGTTACCAAGTCTCATTTATTAATAACTATAATTAATGGTTTATTATTATCAAGAGCATATCCGATAATTCGAGAATCAAAATGCGAAACCTCAGGTTGTGTAGCATCAATTAAGATTAGTGATAAATCAGCTTCAGCTAATGAATTCATAGCTCTCATCAAAGCATAATGATCAACACTCTCAATTAATTTTGATTTTTTGGTAATTCCAGCTGTATCAATAACATTATATGTTTTGCCCGATATTTCAACTAATGACTTAACACTATCTCTAGTAGTCCCGGCGATTTCAGAAACAATTGAACGATTTTCTTTTGAAAGATTGTTTAATAAGGAACTTTTACCTGCATTAGGTTTTCCGATAATTGCTAAATTAAATGAATCATTCTCTTCATTATTAGAAAAATCTAAGTACTCTACACAAGCGTCAAGAACTTCTCCAACTCCTTCACCATGTAGAGCAGAAATAGGAAAAATCTTATCAATACCTAATTTATATCATCCATAATCAAAATCTTGATTAGATTCTAATTTATTAGCCGCAGCAATAATTGGTTTATTACTTTTTCTTAAAATATTCATTATGAAAAGTTCATCATTAGAAATTTCATTAGTACCATCAAAAATAAAAACAATTACATCAGCTTCTTCAATAGCTATTTTTGCTTGAATTTGAATTTGCTCTTGAAATGGTTTATTTTCAATCTCTATCCCGCCAGTATCAATTATTTTAATTTCATTACCAGCTCACTTAATAGTTTCATATAAACGATCCCTAGTAACACCTGGTTCATCATACACAATCGATACTTTTCTACCAATAATGCGATTGAATAAAGTGCTTTTTCCTACATTTGGCTTCCCAATAATTGCAATAGTATTTTTCATTATTTATCCTTTTTTAAATTAACTAAATCAATTATTTTATCTATAACTTCTTCAATTGTTAAGTCAGTGCAATCAATATAGGTAGAATCCTCAGTTTTGTGGAGTGGATCAACTGCTCGATTCATATCCATTTCATCACGTTTTTTAACATCATATAAAACTTCATTAAAACCAGTATTATAACCTAATTCCTGATTTTGAAGCATTCTTCTACGAGCTCTTTCTTCTGCCTCAGCTCATAAAAATACCTTCACTTCTGCATGGGGCATAATTTTAAATGTAGTATCACGTCCATCAATAATATAGCCTTTTCTCTTTTTTGTCATAAATTGAATATAATCGACCACAAATTGTCGCACTTCAGGTATTTTTGCAATATTCGGTGTAATTTGAGAAATATAATCAGCTCTTATTTGATGTGAAACATCATTCCCATAAAGTTCAATGCGATCATTCTCTAAAAGTTTAATCATACCAACTTCTAGCGTTTTAATAACATTTTCTACATCGCGAGAATCAACACCTTTATCAACAACATTTTTAGCTATTGCACGATACACACTTCCACTATTAATAAATGTATAACCATATCTTCTTGCAATTTCTTTTGAAACTGTTGATTTTCCAACTCCACTTGGTCCGTCAATTGCTATATTTACTTTCATAATGCTCCTTACAATATTTTTATTTTAGTATTCAATCTGGATCATCACTTTGAAAATCATAATCATTTATAAACAAGTTCTTTTCTTGATTAATTTTTAATTCTAACTCATTAAATTCCATTATCTTTTCTTTAATTTCATCAGCTGATAAAAGATCATATCCCTCATCAAATAAATTTATTTTTTTTGTAATTAAATTTAGTTGAGTATTAAGAGTTTTTCCAGTAGTTTTTGATAATCATTTTTTATCTTCAATTAATTCTACATTGGAATTAATAGCTAATATCTCAAACCGTTGATAAAGATTTAAATTATCATAATTATAATTTTTATTTTTTTTGGTCTTTTTCATATATTTAATAATTTTACCTTTATTTAGAAAAATAATTATAAAAAGTCAATAAAAAATTGACTTTAATAAGTTAAGCCCTTAAGATTTTTTAATAATTCTTCAAGAGTAATTTTTTGAACAAATAATTTATTTAAAATACTAATAGATGCAATCAAATACATACATATTAAATTTTTATGATTTTTTTCAAATGAACCATTCGGAATTGCGTATGGACTGTATAAAACAAATGAAACAGTTTTTTTGATAATGCTCTTATAAAAAAATTTCTTGCTTAATTTAAAAAATATTAAACTAGATGAAATATAGCTTTCATAAACTACAGTCTTTTCAACTTGATTTGCTTTTTTAGTTTTCGAAGGCTTTAAAACATAATAACTTTTAGCGACTTCATCAATATTAAATGAATAATTATCATAGAATATTAAAACTTCATCTGGTTTAATATATTCAGATACTTTTGAGTTTAGTAAATAGTACAATACTAGACAAAATGGAATTAAACTAGTAAGTAAATAAAGTGCAGGCAATAAAAAGTCAATGCTAGTATAAACATTTATAACTTCATTATCCTTAGCAATTCTATTTCCTTTTTCATCAAAAGTATATTCAATAGTATAAATTAGACCTTTTAAAACTAATACAACAATGATAATAGATAAAATTAGTGAAATTAAATAAAATCCTAAATAAAATATCATAGTTTTCTTATTAGTTACATAAATATCTCTATTTAAATGTCAAATTCTCAATTTAAATAGAATAATATATGTACTTCATATAAAAAATAATATAAATAAAAAAATAACTAAAAAAGCTGAACGACTTATTTCCATATTTCTCCTTTAGACCTTAATTAAATTATAACAAAAACATAATATATTGATTTTCATATTATATTTATATGCTTTAAAAATAAAATTTTGTAAAACAATAAAAATGTAATAATTAAGCGCTAAAACTCATTATTTTTATACTTTTTAACTAAATAGAGTAAAATATAAATATTAATTAGAAGGAGCATAAATGGACCAAAAAAATAATAAAATAATAGTCACTGGAGCAAAAGAGAATAATCTTAAAAATGTTTCATTAGAAATACCTAAATATAAATTCATTGTCTTTACTGGTCTTAGTGGCAGTGGTAAAAGTTCTTTAGCTTTTAACACTATTTATGAAGAAGGTAGAAGAAGATATATTGATTCATTAAACTCTTATTCTCGAACATTTTTAGGCGGTACCAAGAAACCGAATGTTGAAAAAATTGAAGGACTTAGTCCATCTATATCTATTGAACAAAAAACTATTCACAATAATCCTAGATCAACCGTTGGTACAGTAACAGAAATCTATGACTATTTAAGACTACTTTATGCTAGGGTTGGTAAATCTTTTTGTCCAAATCATAATATTGAAATAACTTCTCAAACAACAAAAGACATCCTAAACACATTGTATAAGCAAAAAAATGGTTCTAAGTTGATTATTTATGCTCCTTTAATTGAAAATGAAAAAGGGACTCATGCAAACTTACTTGAACGTTTAAAAGTTGAAGGTTATATAAGAGTAAAAGTCGATAATAAAATCTATATGCTTCAAGATAAGATTGAGTTAGATAAAAATACTAGACATAATATTGATTTAATCATTGATAGAGTTGAATTAGTTGAAGAAAAATATAACAGAATTGCAGAAGCTATAAATATTGCAACAGATAAAGCAAAAGGAATTGCGAAAATTGAAAACCTTGAGAATAATGAAATTTTAACTTTTTCAAAATTGCACGCTTGTATTTATAAAGATTTTTCAATTCCTAAAATCGAAACTAGATTATTTTCATTCAATGCACCATATGGAATGTGTGAAAATTGTAAAGGTTTAGGAATTGAGTTTAAAGCTGACTTTGATGCTGTAATTCCTTTCACATGAAAAACAATTGAAAATGGCGCAATAAAATATTTTGAAAACACTGTTAATTCAAGTAATTTAGAGTGACAAGAATTTAATGCATTATTAAACCACTATGATATTCCTCTTGATCTACCTATTGATGAAATTCCTGATCATAAATTGAAATATTTATTATATGGTTCTGGAGAAGAAAAAATTCAATTCGATATCGTTTCTTCTTCAAATAATAAATATCGCAAAAACCAAACAATTGAAGGGATACTAACAAAAATTGAACGCTTGTATTTTGAAACTACTTCAGATGCAAGAAGAGAGTATTTAAGTAAATATATGAGTTCTGTTGCTTGTCATTTATGTAAAGGAGCTAGATTAAACCCTTACGCTTTAAGCATCAAAATCTCACAAAAAAATATTTATCAAATGACACAATTATCGATTGCTGATATGCTATTAACATTTGAAAAAATTATTTATGAATTTGATGAATATCAAAAAACTATTTCGAACATTATTACCACTGAAATAATCAACCGTTTGAGTTTCTTAAAAGATGTTGGTTTAGATTATTTAACTCTTGACAGAAGTGCTGAAACTCTTTCTGGGGGCGAAGCACAAAGAATTAGACTCGCAACTCAAATTGGTTCTAATTTAAGTGGTGTTTTATATGTTTTAGATGAACCTTCGATTGGACTCCATCAAAGAGATAATTTAAGACTAATAAACACTATGAAAAAAATGGTTGATTTGGGTAATACTTTAATTGTTGTTGAACATGATGAAGAAACAATTTATGCAGCAGATCATATTGTTGATATTGGCCCATTAGCAGGTGAAAATGGTGGACGAATAGTAGCAAGTGGGACATTACAAGACATTGTTAATTCCCCAGAATCAATTACAGGAAAATATATTTCAGGTGAATACAAAATTGAGGTTCCAAAATTTAGAAGAAGTGGAAATGGTAAATCAATAACTATTAAAGAAGCAAAAGAAAACAATCTTACAAACATTAACGTAACTATTCCATTAGGTAAATTTGTATGTATAACCGGTGTTTCTGGAAGTGGAAAGAGTACATTAGTCAATGATATTTTAGTAAATGGATTTCATCAAATGCAAGGTATTGTTGATGCCTTGCAAAGAAAAAAAGCTAAATTTAATAGTATTGATGGTCTAATCAATGTTGATAAAATTGTTTCAATTAGTCAATCACCAATAGGAAGAACTCCAAGAAGTAATCCCGCTACATACACAGGTGTTTTTGATGATATTAGAGATGTTTTTGCAAATGTTGAAGAATCAAGAGTAAGAGGTTATACAAAAGGAAGATTTAGTTTCAATACTGCTGGTGGAAGATGTGAAAAATGTTCTGGAGATGGTTATTTAATTATTGAAATGCATTTTTTGCCCAATGTTTATATAACTTGTGATCAATGCGATGGAAAACGATATGATCATGAAACATTAGAAATAAAGTATCAAAATAAAAATATTAATGATGTTTTAGAAATGAGTGTTGACTATGCAATTGAATTCTTTAGTTCTAAAACAAAAATTGTTGAAAAACTTTTATTTTTACAAGATGTTGGTCTTGGTTACATAAAACTTGGTCAAATCTCAACAACCCTTTCTGGAGGCGAAGCTCAAAGAGTGAAGTTAGCAACTTACTTGCAGAAAAAACCTACTGGAAAAACAATATATGTATTAGATGAACCAACAACCGGTCTACATATCCATGATGTAAAAAAATTAATAAATATTTTAAACAGAATTGTTAATAATGGAGATACTGTTGTTGTTATTGAGCATAATTTAGATGTTATCAAATCTTGTGATCATATAATCGACCTAGGTCCAGGAGGCGGTATTCATGGAGGGAGAATTGTTGCTACCGGAACACCAGAACAAGTTGCGCTAAATAAAAATAGTTATACAGGCGAATTTTTAGAAAAAGTTTTAAGCCAAAAATAATATGGAAAAGATTGTTTTAAAAAAATAGTAAAGTTTAATATATAATTAAATATATTAAATAGAGGAATTATGATTAAAAATAAAAAAGTTAGTGTTAAAGAATTGATTGATTTCTTTAGCTTAAAACTAATCAATAAAAATAAAGATAAAATTTATTATAACTACATTTATCGACCCGCCATTAAAAGATTAGGATTAGAATTATCTCAATCAATTAACAATGAAAGAATAAACAAGAACACGATCGCCTGAGGAACAAGTGAGTCATTTTGGTTTCAAAAAATTGGTAAATCGGCTTCTATAAAAGCAATTGACAATGTTTTCTCACAAAAGCCGCCTATTGTTATCCTATCAAAGGGTGTTTCAAAACCTGCTTTAAATTGAATAGTACAAGTTGCAGATAAATATGGGGTTCCTATTTGCTTAACTAGAGTTAGTACTTCATTACTTTCTACAAATGTTGGATCATATTTAAATAATTATTTTTTAGATGAAATACAAGTTCATGCTTGTTTAGTTATGGTTGGAGGAACTGGTGTTTTAATAATTGGTCAAAGTGGTGTAGGTAAATCTGAAGCTGCTTTAGAATTGATTCAACGTGGCCATATATTTATTAGTGATGATTCTGTTTTAATTCAAGATAACGGAAATATTTTTATTGGTCGCTCGCCAAAAATAACTAAAAATATGCTAGAAGTCCGGGGAATAGGTTTAATTGATGTAAAATATATTTATGGGGTTAAATCTGTTGCTTCTTCATCAGTTATTGACTTAGTTGTTGAATTAGTTAAAACAGATAAACAAACAGAATTAGATCGTTTAGGAATTGATTTTTTAAAATATCCTGTTTTTGGTAGATATATAAATAAAATCCAAATCCCTATTAAAGAGGGAGGGTCTGCTGCTTCGTTAATTGAAACTGCTGTAGGTTTTTATTTATCTAAAAAAGACGGATTAAATGTAATACAAGAAATAGAAAAAAGGAGGTTAGAAAACAATGACTAATTTAATTGCACCAAGTTATGTCCCTGATATAGCTTTTCGCGAAGGAACACCAAGTATTTTATTTACTATCGGGTCATTTACTTTTTATACATATTCATTAATGATTATGTCTGGTTATTTAGCATCAATTTTAACTATTTTATTCTTTTGAAAAAGAGAAAAATTAAAAATGGATGTTTTATATGGATTAATTTTGATCACAGTACCAATGGGAATCATTGGTTCACGTTTAGGTTTTGTTTTTGAAGAATTAATTTATAGTCCAAATCCATTTTTAGGTTCTGCTTGATACGCGATTTGAGATGGTGGTTTAAGTATTCAAGGTGGTGTATTCTTCACAATGATTGCTGATTTAATATATGCTTATACCAAAAGAGACCAAATCGATATTAGAAAAGGAATTTCAATAATTATCCCAACAATTTTAGTCGGTCAATTCCTCGGAAGATTTGGTAATTATGGTAACCATGAAGTTTATGGAAAAATAGATTGAACTGGTGCTTCATCAATAATATTCGGAAAATCTTTTGCAAATAATTTATATATCTCAGATTCATACACAGATGCTTTAGGATTAAAAGGAGCTTATAGATATCCATTATTCTTATATGAAGGATTAGCGAATCTAGTTGGATACTTATTAATTGTTTGAGTATTTAATTTATTATGAACCTTTAAACCAGGAGCAACAGCTGGATTATATTTACTTTGATATGGTATATTAAGACTTGCCTTAGAACCATTAAGACAAGAATCATATTTATACTACTCAATTATAGCTATTGGTTTTGCTATCGCCGGAATGTTAATATTTATATATTATCAATTCTGAGGAAGAATTACATATAAAACAACATATTATAAAAAAATTTTTAAACACTATGAGTATGAATATCCTGAATACTACATAGCTTATGTAAAAAGAACAACATTTACTCATTTATTCAAAAGAGTTTTATCATATACATGAGTTAAATAAATAAAGGAGAGAAAATGGAAAAAATTTATGATCTTGCCATTATAGGTGCTGGTCCAGCTGGATTAAATGCAGCCCTTTACGCTTCAAGAGCAAACCTAGATGTTATTTTTGTTGAAAAAGGCGCACCAGGAGGAAAATTATCATCAACAAATAAAATAGAAAACTGATTAGGAACAGAAATAGTAGAAGGGTGACAATTAGCGACTAGCTTTTTTGATCACAGTAAAAAATATGGTGCAAAATATCAATACGGGGAAGTTATAGAATTAATAAACCATTCAGATTTTAAAAAAGAATTAGTTTTATCTAATGGAACATCAATTTTTAGTAAGACAGTTCTTATTGCATCAGGAATGAAAAATAGAGAACCAAATTTTATTGAAAATATTGAAAAATATTACCATAATGGAGTGAGTTTTTGTGCAATTTGCGATGGGCCATTATTCAAAAACTATCCAACACTTATTTTGGGTGCAGGAAATTCCGCTGTCGAAGAAGGAACATATCTTACCAAAATTGCTTCACATGTTTATTTTGTAATTCGTGATCAAGAATTTACCGCTGAAAAAAGATTAGTAGATGATTTAATGAAATCAAAAAACATCACTATATTTAGACAAAGCCAAATTGTTAGTTTAGAAGGTGAAAAACAACTTGAAAAAGCCATTATTAAAAATAATGTTACTGGAAAAGAAACAACTATTGAAATTGCATCATTTTTCCCTTATATCGGAATGGAAGCAACAACAAAATTCATTAAAGATTTAGATATTACTGATGAAAAAGGTTTTATTATCACAGATGAAAATATGCAAACTAAAATAAAAGGAATTTTTGCAGCCGGTGATATTAGAAAAAAAGAAATTCGTCAAATCGTTACAGCTGTTGGCGATGGAGCTATTGCTGCAAAGAAAATTTCAGATTTACTTAATTCATTATAAATCACATATTTTTACTTTTGAATTTCAAATATGAACAGAATGCTTAAAATTGCTTAATAAAACAACAACCATTAATAAAGTAGAAAAATATTCGGATTTTGTCTGAATATTTTTTCTACTTTAAAAAGATTTATTTTTCTTCTAATACTTGGGCAGTAATAATTTCTTTTAATGAAATATTATAATTAGTTTTTATTCTATCATGTGTGCTATGAGTTTTTGGATCAATAATTTGCAGTTTTTCATTAATGTCTTGAATTAAACTTGCTCTTGCAAAATAAAGTGTGCAATTAATTTTATTCTTTATTTTTATAATTTTAACTAGGCAAACACAAAGTGTTAATTTAAAAGTATTATTTTTATTATTTATAGATTGGGAAAAATCACTCGGAAGTGTCCAAATGATTTTCCCAATATAATTTTAATTTTATATTTTGTTTAGAAAATGCCCCCCATTCAAACACGAAGAAACTTAATTGTTTATATGTTCGAGTGGAGGGGGGTTTTAATTAAACTCTTGTACCTGACTTTATAATTCAGCCTTTTATTTATTCCAACTTAATATGTCGTTCAATGAAAAATAGTAATCACTCTTAATTTTATCGTGTAATTTTACGGAATTGCTTTTAGTTTCTTGTAACTTTTCATTTAGCGAAGTTATTGTACTTGCACCTGCAAAATATAAATTATACTCGTCCTTTTTTTGTTCAACTAAACAAATGCAAAGAGTTAATTTAATATTATTATTCTTATTTTGCTTTATGTAATTTAAATACTCTTGATAAAGTTTTTTAGTTTTTTCTTCATCTATATCATTATTATAAGTTTTAATTTCTAGATAAACAAAGTGATCATTACTTTTTATTAAAAAGTCTGGGTATGAGTTAGCTACTTCTAGCTCACTAGTTATATATTGAAAATTTACTCCATTATTAACTGGATTTTTTGATCAAACTTTTACATTTTTGTTGATCCTAATAACATCTTTAAGTTTTTTAACAAATAATTTTTCTGAATTTGAATCTAATCTAAATTCGACTTCTTCTAATAAGTTATCTCTATATGCAAATTCTTCATTAGATTTTATTATATTTTTAAAATCTCCATAATCATTCATATAAGCTGGTAAAAGGTTATTTTGATCTAGTTTATAAGTGATTGAATTTTGTGATATTTCCTTTTGAAATTGTTTGTTGTAAGTTTCTTTTAATAAGTCACCGAACCTTTTAATAAAAATAAACCAGAATATGTGTTTGTTAATTTTTTCTTTCAAATTCATATCATAAAAGTTTCAAATAAATTCTAATATTTTATTAGTTAGATAATTTCTAAATTGACAAAGTGATTTTTTATTGTAAATTTCAAGTTCAAGTAAATTGTAAATTTTACTGCTTACAAACAAGCTTTTTCCATATGTTTTTGACTCATTTATAATAAAACCATTTTCTTTAAATTGATTTTTAATAGACATACATTTTTGATCAAAAATTTCTTTATTAAAGTGATTTTTATTTTCAAGTTCTTTCAAGATTTCTGCACTATAAACTTCTTCATCAATTAACTTATTCTTATATTTTAATTCAATGCTTCCTGAAATAAATTCCTCAGAAACAAATTTTTCTTTTAAAATAAATGATTTTGATGATTCTTCTTTAATATTCACATTACTATATAAATAATAATTTTTTGCAATAGATGTTTCATGGAAATCAAACCCAGGAAATGGGTTTCTTTTGATTCTTCCAATTGTTTGAATACTTAAATTACTTGATGAGATATGTCTTAATTGCACTAACATACATGCTCTAGGTATATTTCATCCTGTTGCTGGACCTACCTTAAAAATAATTACATCAACTGGTGATGAATCTTTGGAAATGTCTCTTAGTGAATAATTTGCTTTATGTCTTAAATTACTATCTTTGTTATTTTGGTCAAAATATTTTACTCATGATAAATTATTCTTTTCTAATGTTTTTATAATTAAATCAATGTTTTGGTCAAAAATTAAACTTTTTTCTTTATCAGAACTATCATTATCAACTTGAATAAGCATAGCAGGGTTAATTCCAACTAGTCCGGGTTCAATAATATTATCATTATATTTTTCTTTTATTATTTTAAATTCTTCACATGCTTTTTGTAAAATGACTTCATTATCTAATAAACTACCATCTTCAATATTTTTGTTGTAATATTTCTTGTTTTTTAATAATTGAATTCTATCATTAAGTAATTCATCTTCAGTTAATTCAATTAAATTATGGTCGGTTTTTGGTGTTGCAGTCATTTTAACAATAAAATGAGCAGAATTTTGCATTTTTTCTTCAAAATTCTTTTCATATTGATTAGTTTTTTTAACTTCGGCACCAATATGTGCTTCATCACGAATGTAAATTAGTTTATATCCGTTTAATCTAATTTCTCCTAAAAAAGATTCTATTGATCCTTGTTCTGATAAAATAGAGTTTTTTCTAAAAGAAGCTCCCCCCATTATGTATAAATGATTTTCCTTAGCAAAAAATTGATAGTTTTTTTCTACTTTAGAATTTTTAGATATATTTGATGGACTTTCAATTCTTTCAATTTGAATATCCTTGTTTAAAAGATAATCTTTATAGCTTTTAAAACTCTCTTCCATTTGTTTTGGTAATTCAGCACTTGATAAAGTAACTATTACAAAAACAAGTTTTTGGTCACTCTCTAATTTACTTCATTCAATTAATTGGTCAACATAATTAAGCATCATAAAAGTTTTACCAGAACCTGTTGGAGCCTTAAAATATGTTGCATCAGGAATATTTGATTTTATACTATTAAGTGTTTTATTAACCAAAGCATTAATTACACGAGATTGAGAATTAGTTAGATTCATTATTTTCCTTTAATTGTGGTTTTAATGATAATAATGAATTTAATAAATTAGTATAGTCTTTTTCATTTTCTTCACTAAGCGAATTCACTCCAAAATCTTTTAATAATTTAATTAATTCTTTTACAATTTCTTTAACATCAATATTATTAAATAAACTAATATCATAATATTTTATGTTATAAACATTTAAATTAGATTTATATGGCTCGTTTTTGTTAGCTCATTCAAAAGTTTCGCCTTTTGATCCTATCCCGTGATTTATTCTGTAAAGTCTTTCATAATTTACATCTAAACCAATATTATTTTCGTTGTTTGTGACTAATGTGAAAGTTCTACTTCCGCCATCTTCTTTGTTAAGATCCAAAACGGCATGAGCAGTAGTACCGGAACCTGCGAAGAAATCTAAAATTCTAGCATTTGGTTTATTTAATACCTTCAATATTAAATTTATTAATGATATTGGTTTTGCTGTATTAAAATCAGCATAATTCAAAATAGAATCTAGTAAAACATTTCCAGATCGTGTGCTAATCTTCTCTGATAAAAATATATTTTTTAACTTATAGCTAAATTTTCTTACTTTGGTATATATTTTAAACTGACCTTTTATTTCTAAAACTTCTAGATTATAGCTTTCATTATTTATTTTTTCTTTACCCCACCTTCAAACGCCATTAACGCCATATTTATTTTTGGGTGGATAAATTGTTGAATAATTTTCTTTATAAATAGTTGTTATCTCTTTCCCATTTGTAAATATTGGAAAATATAAATTCGGACGAGTTTTTTCATTAAATGCTTTTATATTTGTGTTATAAAGCTCATTTTGTATTATGTACTTTCCAAATTTATCTTCTTTAATTTCTAAATCTTTCTTTTCATAAATAGAAGGCATCAATTTTGTTGCATATTCTCAATCTATATTAAAATCCTGGTAAAATTCTTCGCTTTTCCTATACATTAAAATATATTCAAAAGTTTCTGAAACAGCCTTATCACCAGCAATTTGTCTTCCTTTCTTGTTCGAAATTCAAACAAAATTAGTAATAAAATTCTCTTCACCAAAAATTTCATCCATCAAAACTTTTAAATAGGCTTGTTCCGCATCATCAATTGATACAAAAATTACTCCATCATCTTTGAGAAGTTCTTTAGCTAGTTTTAACCGTTCATTCATTAAATTCAATCAACCATTTCGAGAATATTTGTCTCTATAAACAAATTTGGCTGCTTGAACATTTTCTTTATCATTTGCAATGGAATTTCCATCATTTTTTGTTGCTTCTGTATTATAAGGAGGATCAATATAAATTAAATCGTACTTAGCTGGCTCACCAGCTCTCTCTCTCTCTCTCTATGAGCAATAAGTTCTTTAATGCGTCATAGTTCTCTCCTATTAATAAAGTATTTTCCTTTGTTTTGTTTTCATCTAAAACAAAACTAAGATTGTTATCTTTTTCTAATAATGCAATAGTTTGAGAATTTGATTCAGGTGCTGAATCAAATCTAAATCCTGTTTTTATTCTTTGTGCTATAAATTGAAAAACATATTCCAAGTCTTTATCTTCGAATTTTTCTAAAATTCTTATAGCTAAATCTTTTTGATCTTGGTTCAATTCTTTTGACGAAATTTCATAAATTAAACCTTTAAACTTTTCTAATAATTCCATTGATCCTCCTGTAATATATTTTTTATATTTTATCATTTAGATATTTTTTAGTGAATGAAAAACCAAAAATTAACTTTAATTTCCATTAAAAAAACTTCTAGCACATAAAAGTATTAGAAGTTTTTTGATCTAAATCTTTTTTCTCTTCATTGTTGGGAATAGTAATACATCACGAATTGATTCTTTTTCTGTTAACAACATTGTAAGGCGGTCAATTCCGATTCCACAACCACCAGCTGGCGGCATCCCGTATTCAAGGGCATCAACAAAATCTCAATCTATATCACTAGCTTCATCATTTCCATTTTCTTTTTCATCAAGCTGACTTTTAAATCTTTCTAATTGATCAATTGGGTCTGAAAGTTCTGTATACATATTTGCATATTCTTTAGTATTAATAAATAATTCAGCTCTTTCTGTAAATCTTGGATCAGTAGTTTTAGCAGTTAATGGAGAAATTTCAATCGGATGACCATAAACAAATGTGGGTTGAATTAAAGTTTTTTCAATTAATAATTCAAATAATTCATTAATTATATGACCTAATTTAAAGAATTTTTGGATTTTAGCCCCATTTGCTAATGCGATTTCTTTCGCTTTTTCAAAACTTATGGTTCTAAAATCATATCCTGTCGCTTTTGAAACTGCATCAACCATATCAATTCTAGCAAATGGTTTTTCTAAATCAATTAAAACACCTTTATTCATTACAGTAGATTTATTTAATTTTTTAGCTAATTGTTTAAATAAACCTTCAGTACGGTTCATCATTCCTTCAATATTAGAATAAGCTTCATAAAATTCAATTGAAGTAAACTCTGGATTATGTGTTGTATCAATCCCTTCATTTCTAAAGATTCTTCCGATCTCATAAACTCTGTCTATTCCACCTACTAAAAGTTTTTTAAGTGGAATCTCAGTTGCAATTCTTAAAACAAAATCTTGATTAAGTGCATTGTGATGAGTTTTAAACGGTTTAGCTGCAGCTCCTGAAATATAATCATGTAAAAATGGTGTTTCAACTTCCATATATTCAAGATCATCGAAATATCTTCTTATCTCTGTTATGATTTTTGAACGAGTTCAAAAAACATTGCGAGACTCTTCATTAGTTATTAAATCTATATATCTATGTCTATAAATTTCTTCAATATCGGCTAATCCATGAAATTTATCTGGAAGTGGCTTTAGCGACTTAGTTAAAAGTTTTAGCTGAGTAATTTTTACACTAATTGCACCTGTATTAGTTTTCATTACAGTACCCTCAGCATAAACAATATCACCTAAATCAAGAGTGTTTATTAATTTTATTAATTCTTCATGTTCTTTTTTATTGAAATAAAGTTGAATCTTAGAATGATAATCCTGAATTAAAATAAATGGCCCACGAATTGTTATAATTCTTCCTGTTAATGCAACTTCAAAGTTTTTTTTATGTAATTCTTCTTTAGAAAAAGCTTGATATTCATTTTCTATTTCATCGGAATATTTCAATTCTTTAAGCCCATAAGCCTTGGCAAAAGGTTCGATACCTAATTCACTATATGTAGCAAGTTTATTTCGTCTAATTATTTCTTGTTCTGTATATTTTTCCATAATAACCTCTTATTTTCCACCATTTATTTTCTTTAATAATTCTTCTAATTTTTTTGAACTTTCTTCAAGTGTAATTTCACTTAAGGCAAATACTTCATCTTCTTGTTTTCTAACTTCAGCTGAAAACATATTTTTAAATTCCACATCATTTTCAACTCAATTCTTTTGGAATTGTATATTTAATAATTGAGGAATATCAAGTTGAATAATTTCTGAATTTACTTCATTATTGGTATATTCAGAAATTTTTTCAATCAAGGTTTGATTATTTCCGTTTGTAGCTAGAACTATACCAGGTTGATTAATATGTACATCTACAATTTCAAAATCATTTTTAACATCTACAACCTTCTTACCTTTAATGTTTTTAGGGATTGGAGTAATTTTTGAAGCCCTTAATTGCTTTATTTTTCCATTAGATGATAAGATATTTACTATATCACTAGCATCGACTAATGTATATCCAGCTACTTTATCATTTAATGATAAATAAATTCCTTTATTTCCTTTTGCTTTAGGTGAATAAATAGGAATATCATTTTCTGAATACATTGAACATAAACCATTTCTTGTTATTATCACAATGTTTTTTAGTCCGTTACTTAATGTTACATTTATAACTTCATCATCTGAATTAATATTAATACCATTATATGATTTATTGATTCTTTGAATCTTAAATTCACTTAATTTAACCTTTTTAAAGTAGCCATTTTTTGTACCTAAAACTACAAAAATGTTTTCACTTCAATTAGACACTTCAATTACAGAAATAACTCTTTCATTAATTTTAAATTCACTAATATCACTTAATTTAATTCCGTTTTCCCTTCACTTAGCCTCATTAATCTTATAAATCGGTAATTGAATATAATTACCTAAATTAGTGAAAATTAAAATAGTTTTCATCGTATTAGTTTTATTATAATAAACTAAGTTATCATCATCTTTTAAAGCATAAGTTGACATTGAATTACTTTCAGCAGTTCGCTCAGAAAAACGTTTAATAAAGCCGTTTCTAGATATACCTAAATAAGTTGATTCATCTTTAATTAAATCAATTTCTTCATATGAAAGATCAAACTCATCTTCATATATTTGTGTTCTTCTTTGTCATCCAAAGAGTTCTTTAATTTCTATTAAAGCTTTAATGATAAATTCATTGAATTCTGATTCATTTGATAAAAGTAACATTAATCTTTTAATTAATTTTTCTAATTCACTTTTTTCATTTATTAAAGCCAATTTATCTGTTTTACTTAATTTATATAATCTCAGTTCTGCTATTGCTGTTGCTTGATTTAAAGTAAAATTAAAGCATTTCATCAAAGCATCAATTACACCAGATTTTGAACCTTCAGCATTTCTAATTACTTTAATTACTTCGTCGGTAATTTCTGTAACTTTTAATAATCCGATAACAATTTCTAATCTTAAGTTAGCTTTTTCTAAATCAAAAGTTAATGTTTTAGTTTTTACATCCTTTATCTGCGTTAGATACGCGTCTAATAACATCATTAAATTCGCTATTCTTGGGCGTCCTTTATTAATTACAACATTATTATAGTTATAAGTACTTTGCAATTTTGTTTTTTCAAATAAATATGTTAACACACTTTTTTCATTTACATTTTTTTCAAGAGTTAATAAAATATTAATCCCATTGCGATCTGATTGATCTTTTACTTCAAGCAATCCAAAAACAGTTTTATTTTGAATTAAAAGATCAATGGAATAAACTAATGATGATTTAACAACACCATAAGGTATTTCTGTTATCTCAATAAACTTATTTTGGGCTGTTTCTGAAATTTTATATTTACTAAATAGTTTTATTTTTGCTTTTGATGAATTAATTCCTGTTTCAAAACCTTCAATAATTCCTTTATTTCCATATATTATTCCACCAGTTGGAAAATCAGGCCCTTTGATTATCTTTAATATTTTTTGTAATGAAACATTTGGATCCTTGACCTTCAAAATAGTTGCATCAATTATTTCATTTAGATTATGCGGCAACATATTTGTGGCCATACCAACAGCAATACCCATAGCTCCATTAACTAATAAATTCGGAAACAAAGAAGGTAACACAATAGGCTCAATCTCTGAGTCATCAAAGTTTGGAATGAATAATGTAGTTTTCTTTTTAATATCCCCTATCATATAATGTGCTAATTTTGAAAGTCTTACTTCCGTATAACGCATTTGCGCCGCTGGATCATCATCAATTGAACCAATGTTTCCGTGCATATCTAATAATGGTGTATTCATCTTTCATCATTGAGACATATTAACCATTGCTTCATAAACCGATGAATCACCATGTGGATGATACTTACCAATAACATCACCAACTACTCTAGCAGATTTTTTATAAGGTTTATCATAATCAAGACCAAGACCAAACATTGAGTAAATAATTCTTCTTTGAACTGGTTTTAAACCATCTCTAACATCAGGTAATGCTCTTTGTTGTATAACATATTTAGCGTATTTCTCAAAACGCTCAGACATAGTATTTTCAAGCGTTTCATTAACTATTTTCTCAATTTGTTCCTTTATATTTTTACTCATTTAATGTCCTTAAAAGTAATAGATAATTTAATTATAACATTTTAAATCTTTTTGTCCCTAAAATAACGAATTAGTGTGTCTATAATACTTAAATTTTCTTTTTTAAAACACATCATTTACAATCTTTATAAATAATATCATTGTTAATGTATTATAATTTTAATAATAATTAATTAAATAATGATTACTTAAAGAGGTTGTATGTTTCCAAAATATCTTAATCCAATTTTAAATAAATTCCCTAACTATATTTGAACTAAAGATCAATTAATTTTAGATATTGCTTCTAATGAAGTGATTATTGATTTTGCAAAAAATAAGTGATCGATTTCTGAATTTAACAACTATGATCATGGGCGTATTTTTAATCTAAATTTTAAAGAAAATTGATCTGCTTTGATTTTAGTTTGTGAGTTATTAAATAAAGGTTATTCAAAAGAAGACATTCATCTTGAGAAAAGTTGAAAACTAGGTCATAATGCATCTGGCTATTGTGATTTAGTTTTATACAAAAACAATCAAGCTATTTACTTTTTTGAAATTAAAAACCTTGATGAAATACATAAATATACCTCATTAAAAAATGATAAAAGCACAAAGCAATTATTTAGTTATTTATACCAAGAAAAAACTGCAAGGGTTGGTAGTTTTTATTCATTCAATTTTATTAATGAAACACATCAATTCTTTAATATTTTTATTAATGATATTCTATCAAAAGCGATTTCTGTTGATGATATGTTTGATAAATGAAACAAGGTTTGAGACCATACTAATTTCATATTAAATAATAATTTATTTGATTTAAAATTCAAATCATTAAAATATTCTGATCTTAATAAAATTGATCATAAATCAGTGAAAATTATTTTTAATCAATTTTTATCAATTTTAAGACAAAATAGTGTTTCAGATAAATCTAATGCATTTGATAAGATGATTAATTTATTTATTGCAAAAGTCTATGATGAATTAAATGAAGATACTACATTTAAAGTTAATAATCAAACTATAAATGGAATAAGATTTCAATATATTATGGGCGTAGATGATGATTTGTCATTTTTAAAAAGACTTAATGATTTATATAAACAAGGTATGAATATTTATATGAAGAAAGATATCATTGATTATACTGATGATGAAATTAATGAATTACTTAATTGAAATAAAAATACAGATAAATTAAGAAAAATAATTGATGATTTGAGATTAAAGAAAAATAATGCTTTTTCTTTTATTGAAGTTTTCGATGATAAAACATTTAAAGAAAATAATAATATTTTAAAAGAACTTGTTTTATTGCTACAATCATACAAATTTAAATATAATAACAAACATCAATTTCTGGGTGACTTTTTTGAAGAGTTATTAAACACTTCATGAAAACAAGAATCTGGTCAGTTTTTTACACCAATGCCAATTGTTGATTTTATGATACATGCCTTACCAATTAATGAAAAACTTATTTCAAATATTAATTCAAATTTAGATGAAATTGTTCCTAAAATGATTGATTATGCTAGTGGTAGTGGACATTTTATTATTTCATATATGGAATTTATTCAAAAGTGCATAAATGAAATTGAAATAAATGATGTAACAGAACATATTAAAAGAAAAATCGAGAGTTTTAAAATAAACCCGTTTAGTTGAGCAAATAAAACAATTTTAGCTATTGAAAAAGATTATAGATTATCAAAAACAACAAAGATTTCAACATTTTTGAATGGTGATGGTGATGCTGTTATCATTAATGGAGATGGTATAAATAAGTTTAATTCTTATGAATATCAAAACACAATATTATATACAGATAAAAATGAAAATTGTATTTTTGATTTTGTTATAGCTAATCCACCATATTCTGTTGCTGGTTTTATGAAAAATATTAAAAATAATTCAATCACTGAAAAGGACTTTTCTTTATTAAAATATCTTGATCAAAAATCAACTGAAATAGAAATTTTATTCATCGAAAGAACTATGCAATTACTAAAAAATAAAGCATATGCAGCGCTAATTTTACCTAGGTCATTTTTGACAGCAAATCAATACAAATTTGCAAGAGATTATGTTCTTGAGAATTTTAAAATAAAAGCAATATTTGAATCAGCTGATATTACTTTTAGTGGTACAACAACTTCTCCGATTATTTTATTTTTAGAAAAACAAAAAATGGATCTTAATAAGATTAATTATAATTTACTAATAATTAATTCACCAAAAATTATTTTTGAATCTAATGAAAAAGAAAAAGAATTCTTAGGCTATGAATTCAGTAAAAATCGTAATAAACTTGGCATAAGCATTAAAAATAATAATTTAGTTAAAAATTATTCACCTATTGTTAAAGAATTCATTAACACAAATTCTATTACTAAACTTCCTAAATATGCTTTCATAACAAACATAAGCGAAATTTTAATTAAAGACAAAAGCCAAAATAATAATCTAATTTATACACGTTATAAAGCACCAAAATCCGGTTTTGTTCCATTAGGTAGTCTAATTGATGAAATTAATCCTAAATACGATAACTCTAAGATTTCAGATATAGATATTTCTAAAATAAAATATTTAGAAATATCTGATATTGAAAATGGAAAAATAAAGCACAAAAATAATAAACATAAAAAATCCAATAAATTAGCATTTAGTGGTGATATTTTATTTTCTAGCATTCCAAACAATAAAAAAGTTGCAATAGCTGATGATACGTATTTTGTTTCAAGTGCTATATATGTTTTTAGAATTAAAAATAAAGAAATAAAAGAAAATCTATATAAATATATTTTTCAAAACAAAAATAACATAATTGGTGATATGAATGTGTTTTTAGATGGTTTTAAAATAACTTATGGAAAAATAAATGAGCATAATATAGCAAATAATATCTTCATTCAAAAAGATGAAATCATAAAATAAAAATGAAAAATCACACTATTAGTGTGATGCTGAATTGCAAAGTCAAGTGCAACAGCTTAATTAAAAATTCCCCCCACCCAAACACAAAAAAAACTTAATTGTTTTTATGTGTTTGGGTGGGGGGAATTTTATTATTCTTTTCTTAATAAAATATAAAATTAAATTGGTGCTTTAAAAAAGAAAAAGCACCAATTTATAAACTCAGGAGGTGCTCATTATTAATTATAAACATTTTAACTTAGAAAAAAGAATTGAATTAGAAATTTTACTTAAAAAGTTTGAAACTCCAATTTCTGAAATTTCTCAAATTTTAGGTTACACAAAATCATCAGTACTAAGAGAAATTAAAAATAATTCAACTGAAAATGGTTATATTGGTATGGAAGCACATAACAAACATTTAAATAGAATAAGGTGAAAAGAACAAATTAAACTCATTAATAATATAAATAAATATGAAGAATTTACTAATCAATTTATTTTAAAATTTAACAAAAAATATTTTGGAGTAGATCTAACTCATTTTTATATTCAACATCATTTCAAATTTAAAATACCTATTTTAAGAACAATATTTAATTGAATAAATAGTGGTCTATGAGTATTGGATTCGAAACAACGTTTAAGAAAATATAATAAAGGAAGAAAAACACATGATGTTGTCAAAACTTTAGTCGGTAATAGAATAGTAAAACCTATATGGACAAGGGGTTTTAATAAAAATTTTGAGAATGAATTTGGTCATTGAGAGATAGACTTAATAGTCGGAAAAAAGAAGTAGTTTATCATCCCATTTATTAACATTTACTGAAAGAAAAACAAGATGAGGACTTATAATAAAATTAGAAAACAAGAATCCATGGAAATTAATATTAAAGCTTTGGGAATATATTAAAATTTACAAACTAAATGTTAAATCAATAACTACTGATAATGGATTTGAATTTAAAGCTTTATTTTATATTGGCTATAGGTTAAACATACCAATTTATCAAGCTGATCCTTACGCTTCCTTCCAAAGAGGACTAAATGAAAATTTTAATGGATTGGTAAGAAGAGAGTTTCCTAAAGGAACAAATTTCAACAAAATATCGGAAAAAGAAATTTATGACCTTCAAAAGACCATAAACAATATGCCAAGAAAAATTCATAATTATTTCTCTGCTGATGAATTATTTTTTAATTTAAATTATAGAGATGAACCTTGAAAGGAAATACCTAAGGAAGAACCTCTTTATATTTATAATCAGAAAAAAAGAACTTCAAACACAAGTAGAAATTTATTTTTAAAAAAATAAAATAAATAAATTTTTTAAATTTTCTAAATAAAAAAATAACAATCATTTTTACAATTCTTGATTGTTATTTTTATACAAAATAAGTGTTGCACTTGACTTTGCATTTTGGGATCACACTATTAGTGTGATTTTTAAACAACAATTTTAGTAATGATAAATAAATTAGGAACAGTATATTGACCAATGTAATGGTAATTAAATTGTCATATAGATGGATCAAAAAGTGTATATTTTACAATTATGTGATTCATTATAAAAATAACTAAAACTAGGCTAAAAAATGTAATTAATAAAAAATCAGTTCATTTTAATTTAAATACACGATATTTAGTTCTTTTTTCATAAGGATCATATCCTCTTGTTTCCATCGAATTTGAAAGATCTTCTGCTTTTTGAAATGATGAAACAAAAAGTGGAATTATTAAAGTAGTAAAAGCAATAATTTTTTCTTTTGTATTGCCATGTTTAAAATCAACTCCACGAGATGATTGTGCTTTAATTATTCTATGTGCTTCATCAACCAATGTTGGTATAAATCTTAAAGCAATTGAAATTATTGTTGCCACAATATGTGTTGGAACAAATAAAAATTTTAATGGTCATAATAAACTTTCTATTGATTTATTTAACAAAATTGGTCTGGTGGTATTTGTTAATAAACTAGTAGTTAAAATCATAATGTAAATTCTACTAAATAAAGAAAATGTTCTATTAATAGAGTTTAATGAAACGCCATATTGAACTTTTGCATATTCACCATATGTACTTTTATAATAATTAATCAATTCACTGCCTACAATATTTGTTTTATAAAAATCATCTCATTTAATATCTTTACCATTAACATCTGTTAAGTTCTTGCCTGGGTTAGTATAAAATGACCAAAAATAAGAAGTATAATAGTCATTTTTGTATACTGTTTCACTATTGACAGTATACAAATTAACTAAAAATAAAAATAATGTAATGTAAAGCGGAAGTTTTAATAATTTTATGACAGGACTAATTTTTTTAGTAGAAGCAATATAAACAGAAGTAACAAAAATTATGACAAGAGCTAATTCAATGAAACTGCTAGCTAAAAAGATAAGTATAATAATTATGATGCTAAGTAAAACTTTGATTCTTGGATCAATACGATACATAAAAGTATCACCAGGTATATAACGACCAAAAACACTTTTCATAATTATCTCCTTTCTTTTCTATAATTATTAATAAAATCTGCTAATTCATAAATATTTGTAACACGAGGAACATCGATACCTTTTTCTCTTAATTCATTAACAAAATCTAAAAGTTGAGGCGGCTGTAGATGATTATCTTTAAGAAGTTTTACATCATTTAAAATTTCATAAACTTCACCATACTTTGAAATTTTTCCTTTTTCGAGCAATACTACTTTTTGAGCTCTTTCTAATACATGATCTAAATCATGAGTTACATTAATAATTGTTTTCCCTTTTTTATGAAGCTCAGTCAAAATGTCTAATATTTCTTTAACACCAACTGGATCTAAACCAGCGGTCGGTTCATCAAAAACCATAAAATCTGGATTCATAGCTAAAATACCAGCAATTGCAACCCTTCTTTTTTGACCACCAGATAGCTCAAATGGACTTCTTTCTAAATATTCTTCACCAAGACCTACATCGAGTAAACATTGTTTTGCTCTTTTATACGCTTCATCTTTTGGCACTCCAAAAGCAATTGGCCCAAAAGCAATATCTTCTTTAATGGTATTTTTAAAAAGTTGATATTCAGCGAATTGAAATACAATCCCAATTCTCTTTCGAATATCTTTCATTTTAAATTTTGTACCATTTTCACCATATATTCAATTATTTACTACATTGTCTTTGACTATTTCTCATTCAACTGAACCAGATGTTGGCTTTAATAAGCCGTTTAAATGTTCGATTAATGTTGTTTTTCCTGAACCAGTTGCGCCTATAACACCAATATATTCACCGTCAACGATAGATCAATCAATTCCCTTTAAAGCAACAAACTCTCAAGGAGAATTCTTGTTAAAAATATGCGATAAGTTTTTAATTTTTACTTGCATAATTCTTTTATCAGCTCCTCTCTGTTGTATGTTGGTTCAATTCCATTAATTAAGGAACTTAAACGGTAGATAAAGGGCGAATCTATTTTGGCAATATCTAAGATTTTTTTATTTTTTAAAATTTCTTTTGGGTTTCCAGAAGCTACTAATTTTCCATCTGCAAAAACAAGACATTTATCAGCCAAGATCGCCTCATCCATATCATGAGTAATTGAAATTAAAGTCTTCTCACGAGTTTCTTTAATTTCTTTTATAATATTTAAAACACTTGATTTTCCTTTTGGATCAAGCATTGATGTAACTTCATCAAAAATAATTACCTCGGGATCTAAGGCTAACACAGAAGCAATGGCAACTCTTTGTTTTTGACCACCTGATAAGTTTTCAGGTTCTCGTTCAAGAAATTCCAACATATCAACTTTTTTAGCAAAATGAACAATTTTTTCATGCATTTGTTCAGTTGGTACTCTTCTATTTTCTAAACCAAAAGCAATATCATCTTCAACAGAAGAACCAACAAATTGATTATCTGGATTTTGAAAAATAATTCCAATTTTTTTTCTAATATCTAGAAGCGTTTTTCTACTATATACAATATCATCAATCATTAACAAGCCTTCTTGCGGTTTCAATAAGGCTACTAAAACTTTTGATAAAGTACTTTTTCCACTACCATTATGACCTAAAACTGCAACATATTCACCTTTTTGGATTTCAAAACTCACATTATTAAGTGCAGGTTTTTGTACTCCAGGTTTATAACTAAAAACAATATTTTCTACTTTTATCATAATTATTATAATTTTATTAGAAAATGAATAATATTAAACATAATTTAAAAAATAATTTACTTACTTTTATTCATCTTTGCAATTGGCTTGTATTTAATTCGATATAACCCAGTAATTACGCCGTACTTTTCTAATACTTCTTTATGCTTTTTAGTTAAATATCCTTTATGAGATTTAAAATCATATAAGGGATATTTTTTGTCAATCTTAATCATTAAATTATCTCTATAAACTTTAGCTAAAATTGATGCAGCTGCTATATTTATAGATTTTTCATCGCCTTTGATTAGGTTTGTTTGGTCAATATTTATTGAAATTTTTTCAAAATCAGTCAGAACATGTTCAGGTGTAACTTTTAAAGATTTAATACATAATTCCATAGCAATTTGAGATTCTTTTTTTGGATTTGAATTATTTATTTTTTCAACGCTTCTTTCTATAATACAATAATCTAAAGCGTCTTTTTTTATTTGTTCAAATAATTCATTTCTTTTTTTCGATGTTAATTTTTTAGAATCATTTATAAAATCATTTTTATAATCAATCGGAAATATAACACATGCAGCTACTAGCGGACCCGCGACGCAACCTCGTCCTACTTCATCACATCCAGCAATTAATTTATTTTTAAAATTTTCTTGTTCATAATTTAACATATATTAATTTTAATATAAAATTTAAATAGACGTAATAGGAGAATAAATGGGAACTAAGGTAACAGCAAAATGCATTAAATGTAATAGAGTTTTTGACTATTTATTTGGTAATATTCAAGAGTATGACTTATTTAATACATTCTTATCTATATTTGAGCAAAAACAAAAAAATTTGTTTATTAAAGATATCTTTTTTGAAGTATTTAAAACAATGTTAAAATCAGACCCAAAACTTGATGATCTCACAGATGAGTATATTGATAAATTACTTGAAGAAAATTATTATAGAGTACAAAATTTCTTTTTTTCTGAAGAAATTACATTATTACAAAAAAATATTATTGTTGGTCATGAAATAAGAGTCCATACAGCTTATAATACTGATCTTGAACCAGAACAAAGAGAAATGATATATTTACCATTATTAAAGGTTAAGTTACTAGATGGAACAGAATATAATAGAAGATATACCTTAAATGCTAAATTTGTTGATTTTACTCAAGATCAAGCTTTTTTAAGTTGTTGCGTTTGCGATGAAATTTCTTGTAGCATAATTAGAGAAGAAAATTTTGAATAAATTTTAAAAAGACAAGAAAGTTCTTGTCTTTTTAAACTACCATTAAATGAGTTATTTATGAACTTTTAACTTAATCTTAGCAAAAGTATGATCTGATATCTTTTTAACAATATCATTATCTTTGATATTTTTTAATGATTCTTTACCTTTTTCTTTTGAAAATATTGATAAATATTTTTGTCTATCAAGTACATTATTTTTAAATACATTATAAAGGTCAAATTTATATTTATTTGGCTCGACTTGATCAACAGAATTATTCGGGTCAAAAATAATGAATTTATCATAAGGATTAACATATCCATTTTTTGACATTGATGTTAAAAAATGTTCAGTTAAATTCCCTTGTTTATGGTATCCTGTTTCATAGCCAAGATCCTCATAATACTTATTTGCATAATTAAAATGTTCTTTTTTAATATTTGTATCACCATTAAAAATAATTGCTTCATCTATTTGAGAATTATCATAATTTTTTTTAATGGATTCAAATGCGTTTTTAATATCTAAAAATTCTTTTACTTCCTGTTCGCCCTGTTGCGTTCATTTATATCCATTAATAGTTGGATTTGCTTTTTCTTTTTCTTTTTTATTATTTGATGGACTATCTAAATGGCCATTAATTATCCAAAATTTAGTACTTGAATTTCTAACGCCTCAGTGACTGATTCAAAGCGGTCTTGTAAATTCTATATCTTTACCTTCAAACTTATCAAGTCCTTTATTATCTATTTCTTCAAAGATAGTAGGATCATAAATTATTGCATAAGATTCTTTTGATTTTGGTCTAGATGTTGAAAATAATTTCAATGGACTTTTAGCAAATGAGTAGTTTTTATTATATCTTTCTTTTAATACTCTAATAACTTTTTCTATTGCTGATCAATTTTCATAACTTACTTCTTGTACTGAAACAAACTTTAGATCTTGATTAGAAATTAATTCAGCTACTGCTTGAACTTTAGTGCCTTCTTTGGGGCTTGATGAACCAAAATTTTGAATATTTCATGTTGCTAAATCAAGTTCAGGTAAAGTGTTTTGTGATTGATTTTTAATATTAGTGGTTGAATTATTATCCTGTTTTGTTTCACTTGCATTAACTATTTTATTGTATGCTACATATCCACCATATCCAATTGCACCTAATGTTATGAACATTATGATGAGAACTAAATAATAATTTTTCTTTTTTTTCATGTTAAACCTCAAAATTGTTAATATTATTTTATAAAAAAAAGAAAAAAATCATATAAAAAACAAACTTATTTATAAAAAGTTTGTTAATTATTAAGTTGAATATTGTTTAAATACTACTCATCATCTTTAGATTGAATATTTCTACGTTTAACAATTTCATCAGAAATGTTTTTTGGTGTTTTTTCATAGTGATCAAATTGCATTTGATATGTTCCACGACCGCTTGTCATAGATCTAAGTTCAGTTGAATAACCAAACATTTCTGATAATGGAACTTGAGCTCTAACTACCACAGCTCCATCGTTTCTTTGTTCTTGATCATTAACAAGTCCTCTACGACGTGATAAATCACCAATAACATCACCCATATGTTCAGAAGGAACAACTACAGAAACATCCATAATTGGTTCTAATAAAACAGTACCAATTTTATCTTTTGCTTTTGTCAATGCCTTAGATGCTGCAATTTTATAAGCTAATTCTGATGAATCGACATCATGGTATGAACCATCAAACAATGTAGCTTTAATATCAATCATTTGATATCCAGCTAAAATACCAGCTGCCATTTTTTCTTCAAGACCTTTTTGAATTGACTTGATGTATTCTTTAGGAATCTTACCACCAACAATTTTGTCAACAAATTCAAATCCACCATCTGGATTAGGTTCAAATTTGATTCATACGTGTCCGTATTGTCCTTTACCACCAGATTGTTTGATATGTTTACCTTCAACCTCTGCTTCTTTTGTAATTGTTTCACGGTATGAAACTTGAGGTGCACCAACTTTTGCTTGAACACCAAACTCACGTCTTAAACGATCAACTATAATATCAAGATGTAATTCACCCATTCCAGCGATAATTGTTTGTCCGGTTTCATCATCTGTATATGTTCTAAAAGTTGGATCTTCTGCTGCTAATTTTTGAAGACCTAATGATAATTTTTCAGTTGCGGCTTTTGATTCTGGTTCAAGAGCTTGCGAAATAACTGGTTCAGGGAACACCATTTTTTCTAAGACGATTTTTGCTGATTTTTCATCAACTAATGTATCACCTGTTGTTGTATATTTCAATCCAACAGCAGCAGCTATATCACCAGCACGACATTCATCAATTTCTACACGACTATTTGCGTGCATTTGAAGAATACGCCCGATACGTTCTTTTTCGCCTTTTGTTGAATTATATACATAACTTCCCTTATTTAAAACACCACGATATACACGGAAAAATGTTAATGAACCAACAAATGGATCGTTCATTACTTTAAATGCTAAAGCAGCAAAATCACCGTTATCAGTAGCTTCAACATTAATAATTTCTTCATTATTGTGTGCTTTAATAGCAGGAATATCAATTGGTGAAGGTAAATAATCAACTACTGCATCAATCATTTTCTTAACACCTTTATTTTTAAATGATGTTCCACATACTACAGGGAAAAATTCAGATGTTAAAGTTGCTTTTCTTATTGCATCTTTAAACACATTTACATCAACATCTTTACCATCTAAAACATCCATCATTAATTCATCATCAAATGAAGCAACAGCTTCTAATAATTCTTGACGTTTAATTTGAACTATATCTTTTAAATCCTCTGGAATTTCGGTTGGAAACTCTTCTTCTTGTGGTTCACCATTATAAGTATATGCTTGTAAAGTAACTAAATCAACTAATCCTTTAAAGTCAGATTCAGCTCCTATTGGTCATTGAATGGCAACTGCATTACCTCCAAGTCTTTGTTTAACTGAAGCAACTGAAGCTGCAAAATCAGCACCGGCTTTATCCATTTTATTAACATAAACAATTCTTGGAACTTTATAATTTGTTGCTTGTCTTCAAACAGTCTCTGTTTGTGGTTCTACACCTGATTGAGCATCTAAAACAGCTACTGCACCATCTAATACACGTAATGAACGCTCAACTTCGACAGTAAAGTCAACGTGTCCTGGTGTATCGATAATATTAATTCTTTTACCTTTTCAAAATGCTGTTGTCGCTGCAGAAGTAATTGTAATACCTCTTTCTTTTTCTTGCTCCATTCAGTCCATTTGTGAAACACCATCATGTGTTTCACCTATTTTATGAATTTTTCCTGTATGGAATAAAATTCTTTCTGTTGTTGTTGTTTTTCCTGCATCAATGTGGGCCATAATACCGATGTTACGGTAATCTTTTAACTCGTAATCTCTAGCCATAAATAATTAACTATTAAATAAACACTATCATCTGAAGTGCGCGAATGCACGGTTTGCTTCAGCCATTTTATGTGTATCTTCACGTTTTTTAATAGCTCCACCTGTTTTATTTGATGCATCAATAATTTCATTTGCTAAACGAACGTCCATAGTTTTTTCGTTTCTTAGTCTAGCATATTGCACTAATCATCTAAGTGCTAATGTTTGCTTTCTTCGCACAGGAACTTCTGTAGGAACTTGGTAGTTTGTTCCTCCAATTCTTCTGGTACGAATTTCTAATTGCGGAGTAATGTTTTCAACAGCCGCTAAAAACACTTCCATCGGTTCTTTATTTGTTTTTTCTTTAATAATTTCAAAAGCTGAATATAAAATATCTTGTGCAATTGATTTTTTTCCGTCAAGCATAATTTGGTTAATTAATTTTGTAACTACAACTGAGTTAAAAACTGGATCTGCAAGTACTTCACGGATAGGTGCACTTTTCTTTCTTGACATATTGTCCTCCTATTTAATTAATTTTAATTATGCTTATTAGCTTTTAGCTCTCTTTGTTCCATATAAGCTACGTCCTTGGTTACGTTTTGCAACTCCTGCTGCATCTTGTGTTCCACGAACTATATGATATCTAACCCCAGGTAAATCCTTAACACGTCCTCCACGAATTAAAACAACTGAGTGTTCTTGAAGATTGTGTCCTTCTCCTGGAATATATGCTGTAACTTCCATTGTGTTTGATAACTTAACACGAGCATATTTACGTAATGCTGAGTTAGGTTTTTTAGGTGTCATTGTTGCGACACGAGTACATACACCACGTTTAAATGGTGAAGCCATTTTCTTAGATTTTTTAATTAATGAATTGTAGCTCAATGATAAAGCAGGAGCATTTTGCTTTTTAATTTTTGAACTACGTCCATTATTAACCAATTGATTTGTTGTTGGCATTATCATTTCCTTTCTATGATTGATTATTAATATTTAAACAATGAAGGCTATATATAAATAGCTTTAAAATTATAACATAACAACATATCCTAGTGTATCATATTTTATTTTTTTTAAGACTATAATATAGACTTAAAAACAAAAATATTCTATAAATTCATCTAAATAAAAAAGAAAAAAGCAATTTTAGTGCTTTTATTTTTGAAGCGCTTTATAAAACTATAGAATGTTAAAAATATTTGCATTTTTAAGTTCACTCATTAAATTGTGCTCAAATAATTTTAAAGTAGGAGAAATATTTAGACGAATTCTAAATATTTCTCCTACTTTTTATATTTATAACGTAAATATGATCCTTATGTATTCTATTATATATACTTATTTATAAGGAATAATATGAATATGAGTATGAAAAACTACTTGTCCGGCTGTTTGTCCAGTATTTATTACTAATTTAAAACCACTACAATTATTCTTTTTTATGTACTCAGCAGCAAGTTTTCTTGCAATTTTCATTGCATATAAAAAATCTTCTTCTGAGTTTTCTAAAATATTAGTTTCTGGACTTTTAGGAATAATTAAAAAGTGCCCAGGTTGATTTGGTTTTATATCGTATATTGAAATAACTTTATCATCCTCATAAATAATATCTGCAGGTGCTTGTCTTTTTATAATTTTTGTAAAAATACTATCCGACATACTTTAATCCTTCAAGTGCTTTTTTAAGATTTGGGTCATCTACTTTAAGAGTGATTTTATTTCCCAAATTAACAAACGCCTCTGTTGCTAAGGTGTATAAGTTATTGTCATTTTGAGACAACGCAACTATTAATTTTAATAAATTAGAAGAAAAATAAGTATTTTCTAATGTTAATTTCTTAACAGTTATTTTAGGGTTCTTTGTTTTTTCTTTTGTATTAGGATTATCTATTTGAAAACTTTTTCCAATTGGCACTAATCTATTTAAATAAGTAATATTAATTTTATTACCTTCTGGAGCCACTGATATTGCTTGAGCAAGTGTTTTGTCACTATTAACTTTTACTAATTTGTTATTATTAAAGTCATAAAAACCACTTAATATTGTATCACTAGTATTTTCTTTAAGTGCGTTTAATGAATAATCAAAACTTAGTGATGTAGTTTCTATTCCCTTATATCCACCCAATGTAGCTTCAAATTCATTTTTTGAAAATAAAACATCTTTTGTTGCTATTTTTTTAACATCAAATATTTTTTGAGTTATTTTATTGTAATCATCTATATTACTAATTGTTTTAACTGATAAAGTAAATATATCATTATCATTAGTACTTTCATATTTTCAGACTTGTGCAATTTTCTTATTAACCAAGTAATCGATTAAAATAAAATTTTGCAATACATAATCGTCTTTTCTACTTTGAAAGGCTGAATTGTATACTTTTTTAATATCATCTTCCTTAGAAAGAGTAAAGTACTTATAAATTAATAACAATTTATTTACACTTAATTTAACACCAGATTCTTTCAAATTGTATAAAGTTAAAAATTGATTTAATTTAATATCTGGATTAACTTTTAATGTAATAGATTCTAATTCTTTAAATTGAGCGTCACTAATTAATCCTTCAGATAATAATTTTGAAATTTCTTTAGCCAAATATTTTGAATCTTTTTGCAGTTCGATTTGGACAAATGTTTTATAAGCACCAAATGCATCATCTTGGAATTTTCTATTTTTAATAATGTCATCACTTTTTCCTATTGAATAAAGGTTTTTTAACGTATTATCAAGTCATAATGATTCCACAACATTTTTAACATTAGTGCTAGAGAATAATTGGTCCTGAGTGATCTTTTCATTAGAATTTACTTCTCTACCACAGGCAATCGCAACAGTAGGAAAGACTAAAATAGGAGCAAACGCTAAAAATTTCTTAAAAATTCTCATTATTTTTCTCCTTTTTTCAATGTGTTATTTAAATATGCATTTACCAAATCATAAGCATTTTTATCACTTTGAGTAATAGTAAAATCATTGTTATTTCCATTTTTTAAGTAGTTTATTTTTACTTGTCCATTTAAGTTAGAGAAATTAATATTATTCAATGTATTCACTTTTGAATTAATATATTTTTCTACTCTGTCATATAAAGAAATTTCTGAACTTATTTGCTTTCCTTTTTTAACTGTTTTTATTTTGCTTAAACTTTTATCCAATTCACTTAATGTATAAACAGTTTTATTATCTTTCTTCTGAGTCAATAATCAATTTTTAAATGGTTGATCTTCTAATAAACTGATAACAAGTTGCTCTTTATTATTTTTATCACTTATTTTATTAGCTAAATCAAAATATGTTTTGTTTCCTTTTGCCATATTTTTTAAGTCACTTGTTATAAGTTTTTTAAATTCTTCTAATGTTAAAACTTTTTTGTTTGAAAATAAAGATAATCCAGTTGGAGTTACAATTAATAACAGATCATTTTTATCTTTAACTTTATAAACTATTGAACTATATTGTTTATTATTTGCATTAATTATTAAATGAGAATTGTAATTATCTAAAATAACTTTATTAAATTGATCTTCAGATAATTCAGAAAAATATTTATCAATAATTTCATTAACTTGTTGAATTTTGTCAGAAGCAGTATTAAATTTTTGATTTATATCTGTAATTTTAGAGTCCATCTGAACTTTTTCTGCTTCATCAACCAATTTTTTTATTTCAGATTCTGCATTTGTGTTTAATCCAGTTGGCATTTTAAATAAATCATCAAGATTAATTTCTTTAAAGGTTGAGTCAGCTGATTTTAAAAGTTCGTTAGCAAATGATCCAAAAGCTAAATCGATATTATTATTAATTAATTCGCTAGTTGTTGAGACACCTAAAAATCCTAATGTATCACCTTTTGTTAAAGTTAAAGCATTTAGATATTGTTCATATACCGACCTTTTATCATTAAACTCTTTTAACTTGTTTTTATCTTTTGATTCATCTTTAAAAATCGCATAATCTTCAGGCTTATTGAATGATTTTAAAATATCAATATTTCTTTTTATTTCAATAGTGTTGTCTTGTCCTTTTATCACTGAATATTTAAAATTATTAATGTATTTTTTCTTTGCATCACCATCTTTAAAACTAAATGCAAATCTTAAATTTGAATTTATAACACCAGGTAATAAAATTGATGTAGGAATATTAACTGAATGATTATTAAAATAAGTTTCTATTATTTTATCAGCACTAACTAACTCTGGAATAAATGATTTAGTCATAATAACAATAGCTTTTTTAGGATCATTATCGAGAACAAAATAATTTTTGTCTTTTACAAAATGAGGAAAAACTCTTTGACCTTTTTTAAACATTATTTTTGCTTGACCTTTAGCATCTCTTTTAGGGGAATTATTAACATCTATTTCATAAATATCTTTTTTAGCAGTTCTTTCTAAAAAGTCAACATCAACTGTTTTAACTTCAATTTCTAGACTTCTTAAAGCTACACCTTCTATTTCTTTAAAAGTTAAATATTCAATAGCTTGATCTTCAGTAGAACTTTTACCGTATTCTTCAGACAATAATCTCTCTTTAAAAACATTTTCTCAAGTTGAAAAACCAAATGTTGATTTAAGGTTGTTCTTTTGATCTTCCAATTTATTTTTTTGCTCGTTTTTAATTACATCAAGAGATTTAAGTTCAAGTGACAGATTTATACCTTCATTATTATTTAATGAACCATTGTAAATTTCTTGGTATTGTTTTGAAGCTAAATATTCTTTTTCATACATATAAAATATAGCTTTTTTATATATATCATCAAACTTTTCATTGTAATTGGTTTTATCGTTTTTAAGCAATTTTGAAAAATCACCTATTGATATATTTTTTAAATTATTAAAAGTAAATGCTGTCTCAGCATCTTTTTTAGGCTGGATGTAATTTATTTTTGTAGTATTAATTGCTAAAGGAATAGAAATACCAGAAATTAAACAAACTGCAAGAGTTCCTAAAATACCTCAGTTGATCCAATTTCTTTTTGTCTTTCTAGTTACCTTTTTATTTTTCTCTTCAAAATTATCATTCAACTCTGACAAACGTTCGAAAAATGATTTTTGTTTCTTCGCCATTTTTCCTCCTTAAAGCATTAAAAATATAATTACATAAAATTACAATTTTTAATTAATTATACCAAAAAATGTGCATTAATTTTACTTAATAATTTTATATAATTATAGAATGAATGAAAGCAATTTTTTAGAGACATTATTATACTTTGACAACCTTGCTAGAAAAAACAATTTTGTCTATAGTTTATTTGCAGGAACGTTAAAAAGTTTGTTAAAAACTAAAACAGCAAGCGCGCCGTATGAAGTAGCTATTAGTTTAGAAACATTAACAACCTTGTTATTTATTGAAGAGAATGTTAATTTTAATAAAAAAGAGTTCGCAGCTGAAAATCCACTTCCTTATATTGAGTACAAAGGTTCAAAAATCTATCTTAATATTTTAATCAAATCATCATGAAAAAAATTTAATTATTGAAAATGAAAGAACATTAACAAAAATATTGAAAGTAATTTTTTTTCAACATTGAATAAATTGTACTCAAATGATCCTGATTTATTAATTCTTATTTATTTTGATCAACAAACTTCAAGTTTAAAACTCAAAAAAGTTACCAACATTAATCCTTCTTATTACTCAGTAATTAATATTAACAATTCTTCTTTTCCTTACATTGATTATTTAAAAAATGAATAAAAAAACAGCGGTTCCCTATTTTCACCTTTCGGCTATTTTCGGCGTAAAGAGGCTTAACTACTGAGTTCGGAATGGTATCAGGTGATCCCTCTTGCTATGACCACTGATTAATATTATAGTATAAAAATAAAATATGTAAAAATTTTTTTTAATACTTTTAGGCCTATAAATAAGGACTATTAATAAAAATTAATAAAAATTTTTTATTCATTTTTATTAAAAAACTAGGGTTACCCTAGTTTTTTAATAATTTTTTGGAATATTTATTTTTAAATCATTTGGTCTTTTTAAGTTTATGCATAGCTAGTACTTGACCAATTTGTCATAATCCACCAAATAATCAATATACTTGAACACCAGCACTAAATAATACCGTAATACCAGTAAAGATTATCATCATTATTTTTTGAGTTCTCTCTGATTTTTTAAGTGCTTGCTTTTCGCTAATAGACATTGTTCTATTATTCTTTTTACGGTTAAGTAGTTGCGGTAATAGTTGTGATAATAATTGAACTAGAATGGTAACTATTAAAATTCATAGATAAACAAATTCACCACTAGTTACCTTCTGTCATGAAACTGATGAGAAGTTAATTCCTAATCAAAAAGTTTGCTTAATTTCAGGGATACTTTGAATAACTCTCCACATCGCAAAGAATATAGGCATTGAAAGTAAAATATTAGCAAATTGATCCATTGGATTTATATTATATTTACTATATAAAGCTTGAATCTCTTGGTTTTTCTTTATTTTCATCTGTTTATTATTTTCTAAACCAATATATTTTGCTTCTATTGCTGCTTTTTTACTTCTTAAACCTTCTTGGACTGATTGCATTACAGTTGATTTAAAAGACAATGCTAAAACAATTAAACGAGTAAATATAACAGCAATTAAAATAGCGAAGATTGTTCCTCATCCATTTAATTCTGGCATTGCTTGTCTTAATGATTGAACAATTACCGATAATGGATAAACTAATAAACCATAAAATGGTCCATATCCTCATGCTTGACCTCATGTTGTAATAGGTTTTTGAGCATAATCACCAGCGAAAGAAATATTTGTATAAAACTTGTTGGTTTTTACTTTTTCATTATGATTTTCAACATATTCTTCTAATGAAATATTTTTGTTTAAATCATATTTATTTTCTGAAGTTGAAATATCATCTCAACCTTTTGTAGCATTAGCATCTGCATTTCTATTAGGAGCTAATCCTAATTCGGTAATTCATGAAATCATTAAGTTTTGATAAATACCAATTAATGCATACTCTTCTTGGGATACTTTAAATAATTCATGAGTATTATTATTTGATATTTTTGTACTTCGATCTTTGATTTCACTAACTTTCTTTTTTAAATAATCGCCAAAAGATTCAAATGAACCACCAGTAATATTATTTAATCTTTTAATAAATTCACTTTCCTTTCCAAATGAATATTCATAAAAAGTATGTAATATATCTCTTGAAAATGCTCTATTAAGTAAATTTATTGAATCTTTATTATTTAAATCAATATTAGTTAGTTTATTTTTTGGAACAAAACCAATTTTTTGCAATCCAGTAATAAATGAAACAGTATATTTCCCATCGTTATCTACATCTGCAACAGTTGTTTGTTGTTCTTTGCCTGATGCACCTATTGTTTTTTCAATATGAGTTTTCAAACTAATAAAATTATTTGTTGCATTAGGTACATAAGATAAAATAATTATTTCTGATTTCTCAACGTCATTTACATAAGAATATTGTTTTTCAGATTCATTTCTAAATAATAATTTTCCATTTTTTTCTACAATATTATATTTATTTTGTTTTCCATTCTCATTATATTTTAATGATTTTAATTTCTCATTAGAAATATTTAAATTAATTGCGGATGAAAATGAACCTGACTGACCATATTGCCCACCATGGGCAATAACTTGATTTCTCAGCTTTGATAATATTTCTTTATTGTCAATCAAAATATTATCATCAGCACTAAGTTTTAATACATCAACTGATAATTTAATTTGTTTTTTATTGTCGATAGTTCCATTATTTTTATAAAAATTAATATTATTTTTTATTTTTTCAGGTTTAAAAGTACTTACTTTAGGTGCTATTTCCTCTTCTTTTCTATAAAATTCGAGACTATTACCAACATTTGATGATGTTTTTATTACAAATGATTGGACACACCCTGTTAATGTTATTGAAAATGCAATTAAATATAGAAGAATTTTTATTATCTTTCATGTTTTTTTAAAAACATCTTTTCTTTTTTCTCCTGGATCATTTGCATTATTCTTAAAATAGTTAAATAATTCTTTTTTTTGCATAAATCCTAAATTTCTCAAAAAGTTGTGCTACAGCCTCTTCTTTCTCTTTAAATGAAGCCTGACAAAACTCTTTGCGGGCTATAAAAACAAAATGATATTTATATCCTAATATATCCATTTGATTTAAAATTGCTTTTATTTGCCGTTTGTTATAATTGCGACCAACTGAGTTTTCAAATTTCTTAGGAATAGTAATTCCAATTTTAAATTCATTAGATTCTAAAAAATAGATAATTAAATATTTATTTGCGACATATTTTTTATTATCAATAACTTTTTGAAAGTCTCAATTCTTTTTAAGTCGAAATTGTTTTTGCATAATAATTATTTATCAGAAACAGTAAGTCTTTTTCTTCCTTTTGCTCTTCTTGCAGCTAATACTTTTCTACCATTTGCAGTTTTCATTCTCGCTCTGAAACCATGAATTTTTGCATGTTTTCGTTTGTTTGGTTGATATGTTCTTTTACTCATTGTTCCTCCTGATTTTATTAAGTTTTTTTCTTATAAGTGCTTTAATATTATACAACAGAATTATATTTTTATAAATCATATTAATATGTCCGTTTTTTATTTAAAATATGCATTTTTAGTTTAAGTAGAAATTTATTTTATAATATTAAATCAAATAAAATGCATTAATATTGTATAATTTAAAAAGTAAAGAATAGGAGTTAAAATGTTAGATTTAAAATTCGTTTTAATGAATCAGGAATATGTTAGAAAATCACTCTCTAATCGAGGTTTTGATATAGACATAGTTAATGAGTTGTTTGAAAAAGCTCAAAACCGTGGTCGGTTAATGTTTGATGCTCAATCTAAAAAAAGTGAACTAACAAGACTTTCTAAATTATTTGCTCATTACAAAAATGAACCAAGAGCCTTAATTAATCTTAAAAATGAAATCGATCAAGTAAAAGCAGCTGAAACAAAATTAGCAGCTGATGTAGAAACATTAAATAAAAAAATTAATGATCTTTTGGTTATAATACCTAATTTACCACTAGATAATGTACCAATCGGTGAAAATGAAGACCAAAATGTTGTTTTAGAAATGAATGATAGCATTGGAAGAGGATTAGTTAAAAATGTACTTCCACATTATGAAATAGCTAAAAGACTTGATATGATCGATATTGATAGGGCGGTTAAACTATCAGGTTCACGTTATGTGATATATAAAAACACAGGTGCTAAATTAGTAAGAGCATTAATTAATTTTATGTTGGACTTACATCATGAAAAAGGATATCAAGAATTTTGTACACCAGTTATTGTAAATGAAAATATTTTGTTTGGTACTGGACAATTACCTAAATTTAAAGATGATTTGTATAAATTAGAAAATTCAAATCAATATTTAATTCCTACCGCCGAAGTTACTTTAACAAATATTCATAACAATGAAATTATTGACTTATCAAAACCTTTTAAGGCGACTGCATATACAGAATGTTTCAGATCAGAAGCTGGTAGTTCTGGTAAAGATACAAGGGGTTTGATTCGTCAACATCAATTTAAGAAAATAGAATTAGTAAAAATAACAAATGAAGAAACAGCAATGTCAGAATTTCGTTTAATGCTAAATGATGCTAAGGAAGTTTTAGAAAAACTTCAAATACCTTATCGTTCAGTGCAATTATGTACTGGTGATTTAGGTTTTTCAGCAAGAACTACAATTGATTTAGAGCTTTGATTACCGTCTGAACAACGTTTTAGAGAAACTTCAAGTGTTAGTTATATGGGTGATTTTCAATCAAGAAGAGCAATGATAAGATATAAAGATTCAAATGGCGAAACCAAATATGCACACACTATGAATGGATCAGGTCTAGCGGTTGATAGGGTAATTGCTGCATTATTGGAAATATATCAAAACGAAGATGGAACAATAACTATTCCAGAAGTGTTAATTCCTTATATGGGCGGAATGAAGGTTATTAAATAATGAAAAGAGCATTTGTTTTTGATCTAGACGGAACGTTATTAACATCGCAAAATAGAGCACATCCAAATACTATTGAAGCACTAAAGAAACTAAGAGAATTAAAACATATAAACATTATCGCTACCGGTAGAGGTCTAATTAGTATTCTACCGCTGCTTGAAAATAGAGCTATTGATCATATTGATTATATAATTTGTTCTAATGGGACTTTAATTTATAATGTTAAAACTAAAAATTATGAATTATTAGGTACATTAGATCCAAAAATCTTCGAAATTGTTTATGAAAAATTCATTAAATTTCAATCTATTCTTCGTGTTGATGCTATTAAAGAAGATCAAACAATTTTCCCAAATAATCAAGTTCCTGAGTGACTTAAAAAGTTCTTAATTATGGATACCGATGTGAAAAAGATTGGTAGTGAAGAAAAAATGCGTCAAATAGTTTATAATCCAAATTCAATTTTAACTCAAATGGCTTTAAGAAATGATCTTCCTATTGCAAGAGAAGTTACTGATGAACTTAGAGAAGAATTAAAAAATTACAATTGTGATGTCTTTCTAACAAATTCAGTTTACACTGATATTAATCCTAAAGATGTTTCAAAACTAAATGCCTTAAAACATCTTTCTAAAAAAATAAATGTTAAACTTAAGAATATGTATGCATTCGGTGATAGCGGCAATGATGTTGATATGCTAAAAGGTGTAGGTTATGGCGTAGCTATGGGGAATGCTACAGATGAAGCTATGCTTGCAGCGAAAGAAATAATTAATCATCATAACTCTGATACTATCGCGAGGTTTATTAAGAAGATTTTAAATGATATTTAAAAAACACACATATGGTTAAATTTATCAACCATTGTGTGTTTTTTAATGTTTGATTTTATTTTTAGAGTATAATAATTCTATGAAAAAACCTAAAATAATTTTTATAGATCTAGACGGCACTACACTTGATGGGCCAGGTGAAAAGTTCTGAGAAAAAGAGCCGACCGAATACACAAAAAGTGTTATTAATAGACTACAAAGTCAAATACCAGTAGTTGTCTCAACAGGTAGAGGGGTTAATGATAAAACATTAAATATTGTAAGAAAATTAGGTAGTGAAACATATATTGCTTGAAATGGTGCTCAAACTGTTGAAAATGGCGTTGTTGTTAAGAAACATATAATTGATAAAGATATTTCGCAAGAATTATTTAATGAAATTAGAAAGAATAAATGTTTTGTTGTTTATAACTCAAATGTTAAATACTATGCTTTTGTTAAAAACTGATTTTACAAACTCCTAATGGGATTTGGAAAAAAATCAGCCAAAAAATATAATGAATATAAAAATGATTTTGATGTTTATAAAGCCTTAATTTGAAGTTTATCAAAAACAAAAATCAAAAAGCTTGCTGAGAAATGAGGAAAAATGTTTGAAGGCAAGTTAGAAGTTTCATTAAGTGGATCAAATAATGTTTTGGAAATCACTGCCGCTAATGTTTCAAAAGGCAGTGCAGAGGTTGATTTTTGCTTATCAAAAGGCATTGATCCAAGTGAAGCAATTCACTTTGGTGATTCAATGAACGACTCATCAGCAAAGGGCAAAATTGGAAAATTAATAGCTATGGCTAATTCGGTTGAAGAATTAAAACAAATGGCTGATGATATCACAGAACATGAATGTAATAACTCAGGTTTAGCAAGATATCTTGAAAAGAATTTTTTAAAATAATTAATATGATTAAAATTTTATTAATGAAAATCACGCGCTTAATTACACGTGATTTTCATTTATTATTCTTTTCATTCCAAATCTTTAGGGTGTTTAGGAAACTTATTTTCTACAACACTTTTTATTTTTCCATTTTTAACAGTTATTATTTTTGAAGCAATATTAGCAATGTGTGGGTTATGGGTAACCATGACAATTGTTGTTTTATATTTTCTATTAATTTCAAATAAATAATTAAGTACTAATTGTGTTGTTTGCTCATCAAGAGCTGCAGTAGGCTCATCAGCGAAAATTATTGATGAATTCTTAGCTAGCGCTCTCAAAATCGAGATTCTTTGTTGTTGTCCTCCTGACATTTGAGATGGATACTTATTCTTAACATCATCCATACCAAATTCAGAAAATAACTCATGAATATCTAATTTCTTATTTTTATCTTTTTGTAGATATGCACCAGTTTGAACGTTATCATATCCTGATAAATTTTGTAATAAATTATAATTTTGAAATATAAAACTAACATGCTTTCTTCTAAATAAGGTAAGTTGTCAATCACTTAAATAAGGTAAATTAGTGTCACAAACAACAACGTTTCCTTTTGAAGGTCTGTCAAGTCCACTGATAAGGTTTAATAAAGTACTTTTTCCTGATCCAGACTTACCAAAAATCATAACAAATTCGCCTTGTTTTATTTCTGCTGAAACATTTCTAAGAACTTTTGTAACAGAATTACCTGACAAATAATATTTACTCACATTTTGCACTTCAATAATATTTTTATTTGAATTTTTAAGGCTAATAAATTCATCCTTATATCTTTTTCTTTTTGCAGCATTATGTAATTTTTTAGCAATATATCTATCTACTACAATCTCTAATCCACCTTCTTCATCTAAAACATCAAAAACATTTTTTTTGGTTATTTTTACACCTGATGTTTTCTTGCTTAAAACAACATTCCCCTCATCGTTTTGAGTTTCTTTTTGATGCAAATCATTATCTTTATTAGAACTTAGTTTTTTAAATTTTGATCAAAACGCTTTTGTAAAAAACTTTTTCATATTATTTACCTTTCAATAAATCTATTGCCTTTACTTTATTTATACCGTATCATGATAATAATGATGTAATCAAGAATACACCAAATACAACAGATACAGTCGCTAGCACATTAAACACTGAAATTGATAATGGAATTGAGATAGATGCAGATATAGTTAAGAATGAACTGAAAATACTCATAAATCCAAATGCCAATGGAAATGCAAATATTAATGAAACTATAATAAATGGAATATATATTCCGAAAAATATTAAGATTTTTTCTTTATTTGAATAACCTAGAATACTTCAAATTGCTATGTTTCTTTCGTTTTCATTTATTAATATTGTTGAAATAATAACAAGAATAATTATAGCAATTGCAAAACAAAGTATTGTAACTATTGTAACTATAATCTGCACTGTCTTTGCAATTGATAAGGTAAATCCGATTTCAATATCTTTTGATTCTAATGTGTATGCACTTGGTATAAATAATTTACCATCAAAAACTTCTGCAAATGCTTTTATGTAAATATCAGGATTGTTTTTTGCTTCTTCATAAAACTTTTTATAATCATCTCTTTTTGGATCAAAGTTTTCACTTAAGAATTTACCAATTTGATTATCACTATATCCTAATCTAGCTAAAATTCCTTCACTTGAATTAGGATTTGTTGTTTTTGAACCAAATAATCCATCAAAGAAATCTTTTTTATCTTTTGAACTTAAGTTCTCAATATTAAAACTATCTATACTTCCTGAATAACCAGAAGGTGTATATAAAGAAGTTGATAAGATTAGTTGAACTGGTAATTTATCAGTTGAAAAAATACCATTGAATTTATAATTTTCTTCATTAAAGTTTTTAGGTAGATTTGGTTTATTTTTATTATCCTTATTATCATTAATTTTAGCTAGCTTTTTGTTAATTAACTCATCAAAGCCAAGAATTTTATCTGCTGCTAATTTAGGAATAATAAATTCATTGTTTATAAAAGTTGGGTTGTATTCATAAACATAAAATGTATACTCTTTTTCAGACGGTTCATCCTTTAAAGTTGGTTTTTTAGTTTTCTTACCATCGATTCTATCTTTTATTTTCTTTGTAAATCTATCGATTTTGTTAGTTATTTTCAACTTAATTTGATCACCATATTTCAAATTAAACTTGTTCTTAGAAACATTATTAATAATTAAAGGAATTGGTTTATCAATTGATGATCCATTACGTTTAAATTCATCTTCTATTTTATATAAAAGATTTTCATTATTTGAACTAACTATTTTAATTTGTTTCGAATTACTTTTATATCCATATAATCTAATATCTTGCTTTTGGTATGAAGAATCAAGATATGTATAAGTTTCATTAGTATCTGGATTTAGAATAATTCCATTAAATGAAACGAAATAATCTCTAACATCTGTGTGTTTTTCTATTCATTTGTATCCTGCTACAAGAAATTTACGATATTCATCACGGTATTGATTAGTTGATATAACTTTGTGGTTGTATGTTTTTTGAATGTTATCTCATTTTAAATAGAAGAATTTCCCATTAATAATATTATCTTTATTTGGAACATATTGGAAAAATTCATAGACCTTATTTTTTACAGTTTCATTAATATCAATAACATTAGAATCAACTAATTTACCTTCTTTATTCTTTATTTTCTTAAACACAAGGTTTTTTTGAGATTTTGTTAAGGCGTATCCCACTTTGTCTCTTAATTGAAGGATTCTTGCCTTTTGAGTATCAGGCAGAGAATTATAAATTATTTCAAAGGGATCAACTGAAACACTTGAATCAATCTTAATATTAACTGAAAATTGTGTTATAACATGGCCATCAAATTCAGATGGAATTCCATTCTTATTTTCAACATTCACAGCGCTTGACTTACCTGCTGCAAAATAGTCAGATTGATATTGATTCAATTCTGTAATTTTTCCAATTGGAACATAGAGTGTTCTATCTAAATCATCAATCGTAAATGGATTATATAAACCACCCTCTTTCGTTGGAGAAACTAAGTCAAATTTATAATTATATTTTCTATTTACATATGTTTCATTAATAGATTTTTCAAACACACCGAATGTACCAAATCCAATTATTGTTGTGATACTTGCTAATATTACTGAAATAGCAAATGAAGTTAATTTTCAAAAACTATTAAATATTAATGATGCGCCAAACTTTGTTTTTATATTAAATTTACTAAATGTTTTTTGATACTTATTATGAAGTTCATTTACATTAACATCAACAATACCAGACATTAAATCAATTGCTTTATATCTCAATGATCTTAAAGCAATAAAAATGATTAAAATTGTCATTGTTAATAAAGGAATTAATAAGCTAATTATCAATGTTATTGGGTTAAATGACAATGTTTCTATCGGAACAGTTCAATAACTTTCTAAAATTCTTATTCCTTTACCTTGCAACATAAATCCAGTAATATATCCGATAATATCACCAATAACAATGGTAAAAATCGCGAACACAGATAATGAAGCTGCGATTTGCAATGGTGTATAACCTTGAGCAATTAAAATACCGATGACTTTATTTTTATTTGCTATATATCTTTTAATAATAAATATTACAGAAATAGTAACAAGAGATATTAAAATAGCTAAAAGAATATTAGATGTATATGAAACAGAACCAATAATTTGCTCAATTGTTCTAATTCTTAAACTTCTTTCAGGGTTAATAGGGTCTAATTCGTTATATAAGTATGTTCTTTGTAATTTCGCAACATCATCGATATTGCTTTGAACGAATGTTTCAAGATTATTTTTAAAATTGTTTAAATTTTCATCAGCTTTACCATCGTATTTAATTGTTAAATATTCTTTAACAACGGTTCCTCTAAATGCTTGACGGATTCTATCAAAACCATTGTCATTTACATAAACAATTGCTTGATCTTTGGTATTTATTTGTAAATTATTTTCATCTAAAATTGGATAAAAGTAATCAAATGAAATATCTTCTCCAACAATTATATATTTAGAACCATTAACATTCAAGGTATATTTGTCAGGTAAAATTGATAACAATTGATTTAACTCGATCGGGTTCTCAGGAATGCTTCCTTCATATATTTCTTTATTATTATTCTTTAAAAATGCATAATTTACTTTTGCTATATACGAAGCTGGTTGATTAAATCTTAAAATATTATTTGACTTAGTTAATCCAGTAATTGAGCTTAAAACAGCATCAAAAAATTGGTATAAATCAATATCAAAGAACTTATATTTTTTATTGGTTTTATCTTTTTTATATTCGTCTTCTAATTTAACAAAAATATCATTATCAATGGCGACACGATAGACAAAATCTTTTTCAACTACGGGAACATATACACTTTCTTTAGTAAAACTCTTCACAAATTCTTTTACTAATTTTTCATCTTTTAAAAATTCTTCAAAATTAATTAATTTATTTTGAATAAAATAAGCTAAGTTTGAATTATTTTGAGAAGAACTTCCTGTGTTATTTGTATCAACCAATGTTCATATTAACACTTGTGGAAATAATTTACGCAAAATACCATTAACCAAAACATCAGAAATTCCAATGCTTTCAAATGAAGTATTTGCATAATCATTGTATAAAATTTTTCTTAATGCATCAATATTATTTTTAATTACGTCTCTTTGTAAAAAATTATTAATAAATTGATCAATATATAAACTAAAAATACTTGGATACTTAATTTTAATGCCTTTATATGTTTTCGCTTCATTATCAAGTGGATTAAATTTCAATGACGCTGCTATATATGAAATTGTTTGTGTAATTATAAAACTATTATCTTCTATAAAGTTTTTAAATTCTGGATATTTTTTAGCTAGTTCGGCTAGTTTTAAATTTTTATACTCTCCTTTAACTTTTTCAAATAACAGATTTCTCATTGCTCTTGGATTAGCTAGCGATCTTGAAATACCAAATCCTGTTTCATTAAATCCAACTATGTTTTGAGCAGATGGCTTAAATAAATCAAATGAATTAAATAATTCTACAATTTCTTTATCATTAGCAAATGATAGGAAATCATTAGCAAATGATGTTGCTTTATCAAATGAAATTTTATTATCTTCAAATATCTTAAATCATATTTTAACAATTGGAAAAATATCTTTTAAGTATGAGTAACTACCATAATTACTTTTTAATAATTGACTAAGTAATTTTGACGAAACTATATTAAAAATGCTTGAAACATTTATGTTTTTATATGTGTCTAATTCTAAACTTAAACGTGCAAAAGAATTATTTAAATTATCAATAGCAATTTCTGTACTATCATTTTTAAATATATTTATAATTTCTTTTCATTCTTTAACTTTAGCTTTAATATCTGAAATTTTTATTATATTGTTTTGCTTAATATTTCAACCAAAGTAAGCTAAAGCGATTTGTTGATATTCATAAACTCATTTTGAGGCATCAACATCAACTGTTTGCTTATCTAAAAAGTTTATAAAGTTCTCAATACTTAAAAATACCTCATTGCTGCTATTTTTAAGTATTTCATTTTTAGAATTAATATCTTTTTTATTTAATGAATTCGACTTATTTGTCAATAAATTAATTAACTCAAAAAAACCAATTTTATCATTATCAGATGTAGGAATTGTTAAAAACTTATTTTCAGCAATTTCAATGCTTGATCCTTTTGATGATAAATTAAACATTTTTATAAGTTCTTCTTTAACTCTTTTATTCGAACCAGGTATATTGAAATTTCCTTTTAAAAATGCAAATATAATATCATCAAAATCTAATGAAGTTAAAAGTAAATTTCTTTTTACAGTATTTGATGAATTCAATATAGCATTAAATTCTTCTTCTTCATATGAAAATGTTTTTTCGCTCTTTTTTTGATTCAACACATTAATAAATGTATTAAAATCAAAATTTCTAATAAAAAACTTAGCTCCATCTAAAATGTTCTTGTAAGCATTCTTATCATCATTTTTATATGCATTTAATGAACCTAATAAATCCTTCGCTTGTCCAGGAAGAAATGATAATAATAAATTGATTGGATTATTTTTGTTAGAAAAGTTTTTTAAATAAGAAACATCAATATTATCTAATAATTTAATTAAAGCTTCTTTAAATTCTTTTTGTTCAATTCCTCTTAAAACAGCAAGCATAATATCATAAACACTTAATTTTCTTGTGTATTCGATACCATTAATAACTTTTACCTTGTTGTGCTGTGTTAAAAAGAATTCATTTGTATAATCAGTTATTTTTCTATAGTTTATTGAATTAATTAAATCTTTTAGAATTAATAAAAATTTATTAACATCTTTTGATATTTTTAAGACTTCAAATATTGATGCAAAATCTAAAGCTTTATTTCCAGAAAGTAGTGAAATAAAGTTAAAAAGATTATCTATATTTTGAGCTATATATTTTCTTTTTTCCTCTTCTGTATTATTTTTTTCATTAACTTTTTTTATTATATTATCAATAAATTCAATTAAAAATTTTCTTAAATAATCACCATTTGAATCATGTGTTATTTCATAAATTCCATCTAAAATAATTTTAGGTAAAACATTGAAATTAATTAATCCACTTGAAAAAACTTTAGCAAAATTGTTTTTATTAAATGTTGTTAAAAGTGCTTTTACAAACACTAATCACGTATCCTCTTTAATAAAACCTTCACTATAAAATGTTGAATTCAAAATGTTTTTTTGTAATCTTTCCACTCCTAAATTTAAAACATTTTCATTAAGAGCTTGGTTTACAACTTCCACATCTGGTCCTCTAAAACCAAATGGAACAAAAACTGAATTTGTAAAATCTGGAACTTTTTCAACAAAACCATTTTCGTTTATTTTTGCTTTTAAAGTTAATTTATTATTGGTTAAATAGTCTTTTAAATTATTTCTTTTAATTATTCCGTTTGTTGCGTTATCTATTTTAGCATTTCTTCATCTAATGATATTATTTTGATTATCAGTTTCAGGTACAACAATTAAATATTCATTATCATTTAAAAATGTAATTCCAATATTGGCAAAAATGTTGTAATCTTTTTCTTGTCTATTTTTTTCTCCAATATATTTTGCCAATTTATAAATCTTTGCTCTTTTTTGAACAGTTACATCATTATTTAATTGATTAGTAAACACTAATTCTTGAAAATCATAGTCAGGCTTAATATAGTTAGGATAAGGCAAAATGTTAGCAATTGCATTATTTAATATAACAGTAGAAATATAAGGATCAATTTCTTTTGTCTTGAAAAAATCAGCAATGTTTTGTGTTTTTCTATTTAATGAATTATTTTTATTTTCATTAACCAAATTGTTAATATTATTTTGAATACCAGAAATTTTTCTTTCTTTATCACCTAAATTAACAAAATGATAAACCTTCTTACCATCATTATCATCAAATGAATCTATTGTTATAGATTGTCTAATTCCAATATTTTGTTTACTTATTTTCTTATCTAATACATATTTATAAATATCTTGTTTTGTTATCGCAAGTGCACCGTTTCTTATTTTGATAAAAGTATCAGCAGCAATTGATTTATTTGATATTCTTTTGTATTCTTCTTCATTAGCCTCATATTTAATTTTTTGATCGTTACCGGTTTTTTTTATATTTTCTATTTCTGCAATAGTTTTGGTTCCATCAAATTTATAAGCATTATAGTCAATTTTTTTGGGTTGATCATTAAGAGGGGCAAATGATAGCTTTTCATTATTAACTTCATCAAATGTAATAATATTTTTATCTTCTTCTGAAGATATTTCATTCCCAACAAAAGGAATTAATTCAGTTTTAATATTTTTCTCTCAATAAGAAAAGTCCGAAAATTCCTTTGGAATTTTCTTATCCTTGCTTAAGGATATTAAATTATCCATAAAAGTCTTGAATGAACCTGATCATCTTTTTTTGTATTCATTAACATATGTAGTTTTATAATGTTTTCTCTCATAACTTATTGTCTTTTTTCTATTATAAGCTCATTCTTTTGGAATATTGTAGTCTTTATTTGCCTCAAAAGTAAAATGATTAATCTTTTCTATTGATTTATCACTATTATTAAATAATGTTTTATAAGGTAATTCATTTTTTAATACCTTATCAACAAAGTTAGGAACTTTATCATCACTTTTTATATCTATAAGAATGGCAGATTTGCCTTTATCAAGTTCATAAACAAACTCACTATTTTTAATTCTTTTAAAACCAAGAAGACCGGCTAACTCATCTCCGAAAACCTTTATTGCTCCGTCGATATTTTCTCATTCAGAACCTTTAATTGAATCAAAAGTCATTTGGTGGGTTTTAAAGTTTATAAATAAAGTAGATAATTGAGATATATTCACACTTTTCTCATCATTACTAGTTATATAACTTATATCACTTAATTTATATTGTTTATCAAAAGTATATTTTGCATTTTTGTCAAGTTTTACATTTTCAGAATCTAGTTCAAAATTATTATTAATATTTTTAACATAAACATTAAAAGTAATTTTATGGTTTAATTTAAAAGTTTTTTGTGGTTTAGAAAAATCTAACTTAAATAATGATTCTGGTTTTTTCTTATTATCATTTTTTTGACTATCATCATTTATATTGTTTTTTAATTCTTCAGGAGCGTATGAATTATAAAAACTTAAAAAATCATTTCTTGAAATATATTTATTTACATATGAACTATCATTTATAAAATTAGATAATAAAAAATAGTTATCACTAACTTTACTAAAATTAATAACTTCTGTTGTTTGAATATGATTTTTTGGATAATATTTTAATGGTTTATCATAATAATCTTCTTGCGCATTATTAAGATAGTTTTTAGCTTTCTCATTAGCGCTTAAACTGGCTCCTTCTTTGCTTAAACCATTTATAAAATATCCATTATTATATGCTGATCCGCTAATTGGTAAATTTAAATCCACAGTTAAATCGTGTGGTCTAGAAACATCCTTATATCTATCATATTGTTTTTTCATTGCTTTTGCTGTATCATGCAACACTGTAAAAACACCTGAAGTTAGAAAAACTAATATAGTCAGGCCGGTAACAGTAATCTTATTTTTAGATAAAGATCTTCAAACTTCTTTAAATAAGTTTCACATTTTTTCTCCTTATTTAAGTTCATATGTTTATATAATAAACATGTATATTCAATTATAAAGTATTATTTGATAAAAAAAACTAATAAAACATTAGTACATTACTATACAGTAATTTTATTAGTTTTCTATTTTTGTTATATCAATTAATGAATCTAAATCTAATGATTTTTCATTTTTTTCTTGTACTTCATTAGATTTAGGAGGAAGCTCTAAATTTTTCGCTATATATTCAATCTCTTCAGCAATAATTGTTTCTTTTTCTAATAATGAAGTTTTGATTAATTCTAATAATAATTTATTTTCTGAAATGATTTTTATTGCTATCTTTTTAGCCTCTAAAATAATTTTTCTCACTTCTAATTCTATTTCATGACTAATTTGATTTGAAATAGAAGAGCTTGTAGCTAGAGTTTTTCCTAAAAATGGAGAACCTGATTCATCATGATATTTGATAGGACCTAAATCGCTCATACCAAACTCAGTAACCATTCTTCTAGCTATTGTAGTGGCTTTATTAATGTCATCTGAAGCACCTGTAGAAATATTTTCTTCCCCATAAATAATTTCCTCAGCGGCTCTACCTCCCATAAAACTAGCTATTGTAGCTAATAATTCTTTTTTAGAATAATTATACTTTTCTTGTTCAGGCATCATTAGGTTGTATCCACCAGCTTGACCACGAGGAATAATTGTAATTTTTTGAACCTTATTTCCGCCTGGAATTTTAATTCCCACTACAGCATGACCTGCTTCATGATAAGCAACAGCAGTCAATTCTTCTTGTGAAATTGTTCTTGATTTTTTAGCAGGACCAGACATAACACGGTCAATAGCTTCATCAATAATTTCAAGATTAATTAATTGTTTTCTCTCTCTAACGGTTAATAATACTGACTCATTAATAACATTTTCAAGCTGGGCACCAGAAAAACCAGGAGTTCTTTTTGCTAAATTTGAAAAATTAACATCATTAGAAAAACGTTTTCCTTTTGCGTGTAATTTTAATATTTCTTCTCTTTCTTTAACATCAGGAAGTCCAACAGTAATAACACGGTCAAAACGCCCAGGTCTTGTTAAAGCAGGATCAAGGACATCAGTTCTATTTGTAGCAGCAATAAATAATAAACCGGAATTTTCTTTTATTCCATCCATTTCAACAAGAAGTTGATTTAATGTCTGTTCTCTTTCGTCATGTCCTCCACCAATACCACTACCTCTTGTTCTACCAATTGCATCTAATTCATCAATAAATACAATTGCAGGAGCATTTTTTCTTGCCTCATATATCACTTGTCTCACTCTTTTTGCTCCCATACCAACAAATAATTCAACAAAGCTTGAAGCAGAAACAAAATAAAATGGAACATTTGCTTCACCAGCGGTAGCTTTTGCTAATAATGTTTTTCCTGTTCCAGGAGGACCTCCAAGTAAGATACCTCTTGGCATTCTTGCGCCTGCTTCCTCATAGCGTTTAGGATTTTTTAAATAATCCACAATCTCACTTATTTCTTCTATAGGCTCTTTATTACCAGCTACATCAGAAAACTTTTTATCAGATTTTATTATTTGTGCAGGACTTTTATCGCCAAAAACTCCGCCGCCTTGTCCATTCATTATTTTAGCTTGCGATCTATAAATTAAATATAAAACTAAAACCAATATAATTGTTGGTATTAAAGAAACAACAATTGATAATCAAACGCTTTGTTGAGGCGCAGAAACTGATGAATAACCATTAACAATCCCGTTAACATTTAGCGCATCATATATACTTATTGGATTTTTTTTATCAAGAGATAAATAATTCAATATACTTTCTACATCAGATATTCTTCCGTATGTAATATATATGGCTTCTCTTTGTTTATCAATGTGATGTTTACTTATTATTTCATTAGTAAATGGATTATAGTTTATACTTGTAAAATAATTATCATCGTTATGCTTTGAAGCTTCGACAATTCTTTGAGCTAAATCATTAATTTTTATTTCGGTAGGCGGTACTTTTCTTACAAATGAAAAGTATAAAATTAAACCTATTGTAAATAAAATTAATATACTTAATAAAATAGTAATTTTTTTATTTTTCATAACTTCCTTTCATTTATAAATAAAATTATAAAGTATTTTTTTCTTTTTGTACTAAGCATCCTCTTTTCTTAAAAAGATATTTATTATTAGATAATTTATATTTTTGGGTTCTATTTTTTGAAAGAATAAAATCTTGAATACTATTTATTTTGTTCTTAGATAATTTTATGTCATCATAATTATTATTTATAAATAAATAAATTAAATTTTCTTTCTTTTTTAAAAATTCAAATTCATCTTGCGAGAAATTAAAAAGTTCTCACTTTTTATAATTTTTATTAATAATATATAAGTTAAAACAATTTAAAAAATTAAGAAAATTAAAATAAATAAATAAATAAATTTTTCAAAATTTAGACTTTTTGTTATTTTCTATTCTTATTTCATTTCTAGAATATTTTGGTTCATTATTAGTATAATCAAAATGAAACGGAATACCCTTATTAAGACATTTTTTTGTTATAGTCTTTTTAAAATAAGAAAATAATAATGGTCTATATATATTCATACCAAATAAATTATTTCTTTTTTTAATTCCATAAAACTTTGTATTTCTTTTAGTTTTATAATTAAAAATTGCAGTTTCTAAAAAATCATCCATATTGTGGGCTATTAACAATTTTTCACAATTATATTTTTTATATACCTTAGTAAAAAATGAATATCTTTTTTCTCTGGCTCAACTTTGAAAATTTCCCTCTGTAAAGTCATCTTTTTTAAGAATGAGAAATTCAAAAGGGATATTATAAAGTTCACAAAAATCTTTAACTATTTCAAAATCGATGCCACTATCATTTCTTTGGTTATAATTAACGGTGGCTACAACAATATCCTTATACTTATATTTATTTAACATAAACATACTATCTGGTCCACCGCTAACAGCTAATAAAAATCTTTTATTCATTAATTGCTTTCTTAGTATTAAATTTATTCATAATTGTATTAATATCATTAAAGCCGAAAGTAATTGCTGCATCAGCTGACTTTTCAATTATTTTTTCAATTATTTTTATCTCTTCTTCTGAAAATCTGCCTAAAACAAAATCTTTTAATTCTCCTACATAAGGAATTTTAATTCCTACTTTCAATCTTTTAAAATCATCTTTTTTTAGTTGTTCAATTATATTTTTAACTCCGTTATGGCTTCCACCAGAACCGCCTACCTTAATTGAAGCTCTTCCTAATTCAATATCTTTTTCATCATGGATAACAAAAATATCACTACTGTCAATTTTGAAAAAATCTGCTATTTGATGAACAAAATTACCAGATAAATTCATATATGTCATTGGTTTTGCTATAACTAAATCATCGATTTTTACATATTCACCATTAAATTTAGTTTTATTTAGTGTAATATTTAACTTTTGACAAATTCTATCTATTACTAAAAAACCCACATTATGTCTTGTATATTTATATTTTAAACCTGGATTGCCTAAACCTACTATTAATTTCATATTATTCCTTTAACATTCATAATAAATTAGTGATAATTTTTTTATTATTCAAGAACTCTTTTAGAAAAATTTTTGAATAAATGTTCTCATATTTAGTAAATATAACAAGTTTTTTAATCGCTCTAGAAGCAGCTGTATAAACTAACTTACGAGTTAACATTCTACTATGATCTGGATGAACAACAAAAATAGCACAATTAATTTCACTTCCTTGAAATTTATGAATAGTAATCGCATAAGCTAATTTTACTTCTGTTTTAAATTCATCTTTCGTATATGAAACATAACGCTTCTTACCATTTGTCTCAAATCTAACAACTATTAACTCTTTTTCCTTAGATGTATTATCTTTTTCTATTCTCTCAATAAAGCCTATATCACCATTTGAAACATTTTTTTCATGCTTATTAACTAATTGAATAACTTTATCGTTTTCTTTAAAAATAAATTCATTATCAAAGATCTTATAGGAAAAAATTTCTTTTCCTTCTCTATTAAATTTATTTTGAATAATTTTATTAATTTTGTCAATGCCGTATGAACCTTTATAAATTGGGCATAAAATAACTACATTTTCAACACCGTAAATTTTTACTTTTTCTTCAAATAAAGTCGAAATATCTTTTAAAAAATCATTAAAAATATACATTTCTATGTTTTTTTGTTTTAATGAATTACCATAAAAGTCGCAAAACTTTGTATAAATTGTATTTTTAAACTCACTTAATTTAAAATTTAAATCGTTAATTTTATATTCATCTTTTATAAAATTAACAAGTTGTTCATTATGACTTTCATTTTCAAAGTCACCAATACAATTTATAAAATTAATGTATTCAATAATTTCAGAACTTTCAGAGCGAAAATTTTGTTTTAAATACATTGTTCTAAATTTATTTGAATTTATTAAATCGGTTAATAAATTACCAGGACCAATAGCTGGAAGTTGGTCTACATCACCTAATAAAACTATTTTTTTTATCTTTCTACACATGGAAAGTAATAAATAAAAAACATTAATATTAACCATACTAAATTCATCAATAATTAATATTTTAAAATTATCATATTCTTTAGGGCTTTGATTTATTTTTTCTTCATCGTTAGCAATATTTAAAAAACTATGAATAGTTCTAGAAGTGAATCCATTTTTAAACGAAATATTAGCTGCTGCTCTACCTGTTGGGGCTAAAACTATAAAATCTTCATTATATACATAGCCTTCTTTCTTTAAAGTGTTATAGATATGCTTTATTAAATTACTCTTTCCTGTTCCAGGACCACCCGTAATTATACTAATATTTGAATTTAAAAATGAATAATACGCTTCTCTTTGGTTATCAGATAAATAAGATATTTCATTTTCATCTATCTTTTCTAATGTTACTATTTTTCTTTTACTTATTTTTAATAATGTGCTAGAAATAAACTCTTCTTTTATGTACATTTCTTTTCTACAAATTAAATTATCTATTGCAATTAATTTTCCTTGTTTTACTAAATTATCTAAAAAATCATTTAAAATCGGCTCAGTAACAGCAAAATTTAACTCATTTTGCAATAATGAAATTATTTCATTTTTATCTATATATGTAGAATTATTATCTTCTAATTTAATCATAAGCACGTTTAAATAAGCTTCTAGTCTTTCAAAAGAAGATTCGCTTCATCCTAAAGCTAATGCAAATATATCTATCTCTTTTAATGGGAATTGATTTTCTAAATATAACTTATAAGGATTATTTGATTTATAAAATGTTTTAAAATTTACATCTTTACCATGGAATTCTAACAACTTTAAATATAAATTTTGAAGTTTATTTAACTCAAAAAAGAACAGATCATTATCTATTTCCTCAGTATCACTTATTAAGTTCAATATTTTTTCTTCGTTTTCTTTATAAACCACTAAAATATTTTCTTTTTGTTGTTGATTTAAAAAATCAGCGAAATCTTCATTAAAAATTTCATTTTCTTTAATTGATTTATAAAAACCTTTAAATGTATATTTTTTATTAATTTTATCAATGGCAGCAAAACCGACTTTTGGTGTTTTTTTAAGATATTGAAGAAGTTCCATTTCCTTATCTATCTTTTTTTGAACTTTAAAATAGTTATTCAAAATATATGTATTATTAGCTCCTCTATTTGATTTTGTAATTACAAAATCATAATCTTCATATATTTTCGGTATGTTTTTCGACATATAAATAACTATTTTTTCTTTTTCTATCGTCTCGACCATAAACAAACCTCAACCTTGAGTTTTGTTTTCTTTTAAAGTTTTTATTATTCGTCCTGAAATTAATTCTTCATTTTCTTTTAAAACTATTTTTTCCATATTATTTTATATTATAAAATAATTTTTTATTTTTACTAAATACTAAAAAATCTTTACTTTCTTAACAAACAATTCAGAAGATAATTACTAAATTTTCACAAGTATTTATATATTTTATTAACAGTTTATTAGACAAAAAAATAAAAATGTTAATAAAGCTCTTTTATTACTAAATTATAGACGCAAAAATTGTTAAAAAAATGTGAATAAAACGTTATTGAAGTGTTAATTATAAACAATATTAATACATAAAAAAATTATCTTCAAAATATAGTTTAAAATTATAAT
>NZ_LR214987.1 GCF_900660545.1 Mycoplasmopsis cynos
CTGGAAAATTTGGAATAACTTGATCTAAATATGTTCTAGCAGAATGAAAATGTCTCCCTGTTGCAATAAAAATGTTTTTCCTAATGCTTTTAGTTTCAAAATTGCTTCAAGATTTTTAGTAATAATTTTTGCTTCAGAATTCAATAATGTTCCATCTAAATCAAAGACAAAATTATCTAAGTCTTTTAATTCAAGATTTTGGTATTCTCTTTCTTTAAAATAAATCATTCTTAATTTATAACCTCCGAAATATTATCTATATCTTCTTGATTAAGTTTTCTTTTGTTGAAATTAATTCTATTATTTCATCTATTTTTGAAATGTTTTGACTTAGTTCTTGTTTACGTTTTGAAATATTTAAAAAAGCTTGAACTGACAAAAAGAATGTAGTAAATGCAGAAACGATTGCAATATGAACAAATATATACATAGTATCATAAGGACGTTCATTCCATCTAATTGCATATAAGTTTAAAATAATAATTAGTGTTGAAATGAATATTCCTAAATACTCAAAGAAAAAAATATTCAACTACCAACATAAAGTTTATATTGAGCTTTTTTGTCACTTTTAAAAATTTTCCTTGTTTTGTTTCGTCATTATTATTCCTCCTTATTCATTTTATTTTCATAAAGAAATGATGAAGACTTATAACGATCAATTTCTAAAATATTTAAAGCTCTTTTCATTAATCTAAAATCATTTTCTTGATCTAATTGATCAAAATAAATTCATTTTCTAGTTTGGTAATACAAATGTTCAAATTTTAATAAGTTGAATTTCTCCTTATAAAATCTAAATTTATTATTAATTGCAAAAAACGCAATTAATGAACTAATCATACTTGTTAACGAATTAATAATTGTAGTAGCTAAAATGTAGTTTGAACTATCTTTTCAAAAATCTAATCGATATGGATTTTCATTATTTTGGTAATTCGAATTATTACCTGCTAAAAAATAAACAGCAATAATAGCAACATATAATGTTGAAATAAATGTAATAGTGTTTAAAGAATAATACAAAATACCATAAATATATTTTTTTATTTTCGCCTTATTTTGAAGCTCAAGAAATCTTTTATAAAAAGCAGATTGGTTTTTTGATTTCATTATTTACCTACTTTATTAGTGCTTTTCAACTCTTTTTTAAGAATCTTTTTAATTGTTTGCTTTTGCTTTAAAGAAATCTTCTCTCATAAAGCATCAAGTATAATGCTTAAGTCAGTATCGCTAAGTTTTTTAGCTTTATATTTATCATTAATATAATTAAGCGTATTTAAAACTTTATGGTATTCACTATTTTTAGTATTATGTTTATAAATTGCTAGAAATATTGTTAATAAAAAAGAAATAATCAATAAAACAACGAATGTAATTAACAAAATAAATGAAAGACTTTGATTAGTAATATGTTCTTTTTTTGATATTAAAACTAATTTTACCAGTGCTCATATCGCTAAGGCAATTGATGAAACATTCAATAAAATAATTACAAATGAAAAAACATTGTCTAAAATTGAATAAATCCTCAACTTCTTGCGATGTAAATCTTGCTTTTCTTTTAGTTTTTGAACAATAGCTTGCATAACTAAATTTTACAATATGTAATAAATTTGATAAATTAAATTATTGAATAGTTTATAATATACACTAATATGAAAAAGGTAGCAATTTTTAGTGATGTTGACGGAACAATTTATCCCTTTCCCAGTGGAATTCTTTCTAAAAAGAACAAAGATAAAGTCAATGAAATAGTAGATAGAGGTGTGGAATTTATCATTAATACTGGCAATGGCCCTTATGATAAGATAAAAAATTTAGCAAATAATTTAAAAGCTCGTTATATCATCTTTTCTAATGGTGCTTTTATCTATGATAATTTCAAAGATGAGATCTTAAATATTGAATATATCGATCATAATGAAGCTAAGAAAGTTTGAGACCTAGCTAAAGAATTAGAATTACCGCTTTATTATTTTGGTACACATCGATTTTTTTTAAAGGATGCGACCGATAAGCATCGAGAATTCTTTACTGAATTTTGTCAATATAGCAATTGAATTGAGAATGGTGAAATTCCTCATGATTTACACAAAATAGAAACATATGGCTCATATGATAAAGTAAAAGAGTTTTATAAGTTAGCAAAGGAAAGAAAAATTAATCTTAATATTGTTGATTGGATAGACATATCGAAATTACTAAACCAGGAATATCAAAAGGTTCCGGAATTAAATGAATTTGTCAAAATGTTTTAAATATTGATGTAAATGATGTTATGGCTATTGGAGATAGCCAAAATGATATATCAATGTTTCAAATAGTTGGATATCCATATTTAATGGAAAATTCTGATCCATATACTAGAACATTCGGAAAATATTTTACTTCAACTGTTGATCAAGATGGTCTTGCAGAAGCTATTGATGATTATTTATATCGTGTTGATTTTGATCTTAAAAGAGAAATTTCACAACAAAAATCAAACAAACAACAAAATTTGTTGTTTGTTTGATTTTTGTTGTGAAATTTCTCTTTTAAGATCAAAATCAACACGATATAAAATAATCATCAATAGGCTTCTGCAAGACCATCTTGATCAACAGTTGAAGTAAAATATTTTCCGAATGTTCTAGTATATGGATCAGAATTTTCCATTAATATGGATATCCAACTATTTGAAACATTGATATATCATTTTGGCTATCTCCAATAGCCATAACATCATTTACATCAATATTTAAAACATTTTTGACAAATTCATTTAATTCCGGAACCTTTTGATATTCCTGGTTTAGTAATTTCGATATGTCTATCCAAATCAACAATATTAAGATTAATTTTTTCTTTCCTTTGCTAACTTATAAACTCTTTTACTTTATCATATGAGCCATATGTTTTCTATTTTGTGTAAATCATGAGGAATTTCACCATTCTCAATTCAATTGCTATATTGACAAAATTCAGTAAAGAATTCTCGATGCTTATCGGTCGCATCCTTTAAAAAAAATCGATGTGTACCAAAATAATAAAGCGGTAATTCTAATTCTTTAGCTAGGTCTCAAAACTTTCTTAGCTTCATTATGATCGATATATTCAATATTTAAGATCTCATCTTTGAAATTATCATAGATAAAAGCACCATTAGAAAAGATGATATAACGAGCTTTTAAATTATTTGCTAAATTTTTTATCTTATTCATAAGGGCCATTGCCAGTATTAATGATAAATCCACACCTCTATCTACTATTTCATTGACTTATCTTTGTTCTTTTTAGAAAGAATTCCACTGGGAAAGGGATAAATTGTTCCGTCAACATCACTAAAAATTGCTACCTTTTTCATATTAGTGTATATTATAAACTATTCAATAATTTAATTTATCAAATTTATTACATATTGTAAAATTTAGTTATGCAAGCTATTGTTCAAAAACTAAAAGAAAAGCAAGATTTACATCGCAAGAAGTTGAGGATTTATTCAATTTTAGACAATGTTTTTTCATTTGTAATTATTTTATTGAATGTTTCATCAATTGCCTTAGCGATATGAGCACTGGTAAAATTAGTTTTAATATCAAAAAAAGAACATATTACTAATCAAAGTCTTTCATTTATTTTGTTAATTACATTCGTTGTTTTATTGATTATTTCTTTTTTATTAACAATATTTCTTAGCAATTTATAAACATAATACTAAAAATAGTGAATACCATAAAGTTTTAAATACGCTTAATTATATTAATGATAAATATAAAGCTAAAAAAACTTAGCGATACTGACTTAAGCATTATACTTGATGCTTTATGAGAGAAGATTTCTTTAAAGCAAAAGCAAACAATTAAAAAGATTCTTAAAAAAGAGTTGAAAAGCACTAATAAAGTAGGTAAATAATGAAATCAAAAAAACCAATCTGCTTTTTATAAAAGATTTCTTGAGCTTCAAAATAAGGCGAAAATAAAAAAATATATTTATGGTATTTTGTATTATTCTTTAAACACTATTACATTTATTTCAACATTATATGTTGCTATTATTGCTGTTTATTTTTTAGCAGGTAATAATTCGAATTACCAAAATAATGAAAATCCATATCGATTAGATTTTGAAAAGATAGTTCAAACTACATTTAGCTACTACAATTATTAATTCGTTAACAAGTATGATTAGTTCATTAATTGCGTTTTTTGCAATTAATAATAAATTTAGATTTTATAAGGAGAAATTCAACTTATTAAAATTTGAACATTTGTATTACCAAACTAGAAAATGAATTTATTTTGATCAATTAGATCAAGAAAATGATTTTAGATTAATGAAAAGAGCTTTAAATATTTAGAAATTGATCGTTATAAGTCTTCATCATTTCTTTATGAAAATAAAATGAATAAGGAGGAATAATAATGACGAAACAAAACAAGGAAAAATTTTTAAAAGTGACAAAAAAAGCTCAATATAAACTTTATGTTGGTAGTTGAATATTTTTTTCTTTGAGTATTTTAGGAATATTCATTTCAACACTAATTATTATTTTAAACTTATATGCAATTAGATGGAATGAACGTCCTTATGATACTATGTATATATTTGTTCATATTGCAATCGTTTCTGCATTTACTACATTCTTTTTGTCAGTTCAAGCTTTTTTAAATATTTCAAAAACGTAAACAAGAACTAAGTCAAAACATTTCAAAAATAGATGAAATAATAGAATTAATTTCAACAAAAGAACAACTTAATCAAGAAGATATAGATAATATTTCGGAGGTTATAAATTAAGAATGATTTATTTTAAAGGAAAGAGAATACCAAAATCTTGAATTAAAAGACTTAGATAATTTTGTCTTTGATTTAGATGGAACATTATTGAATTCTGAAGCAAAAATTATTACTAAAAATCTTGAAGCAATTTTGAAACTAAAAGCATTAGGAAAAAACATTTTTATTGCAACAGGGAGACATTTTCATTCTGCTAGAACATATTTAGATCAAGTTATTCCAAATTTTCCA
>NZ_LR214988.1 GCF_900660545.1 Mycoplasmopsis cynos
CAATTAAAGCATCCTCAAGTTCTTTAATATCGCTATTCAGCGCCGAAACATATATTCCATTAATATTTTTGGTTTTATTAAATCACTTTTATTGTAAACTTTTAAAATAAAATTTCATTTCTTTTTTGCTTCACTTGCAATTAATTCATCATATTCATCATCTTCTTGTGTTGGATCAACAACATGAATTATTAAATCAGATTTTGCAATTTGTTCAATTGATCTTTTGATGCCAATTTTTTCAATTTTTTCAATTGTATTTCTCAACCCCTGCCGTATCAACTAATTTAAATAGAATTCCATTTATTTGATATGAAGCCTCCACTAAATCTCTCGTAGTTCCTGCTATATCTGTTACAATTGCTTTTTCCTCAGACAATAAAGCATTTAAAATGCTACTTTTCCCAACGTTAGGCTTTCCTAAAATACAAACTCTAACACCTTCAAAAAATGTAACGACTATCTTCTGAAATCTTTATGATTTCACTAAGTTTTTTTTCTAAGTCAATAATCACATCTAACATTTTGTTGTTTGTAAACTGTTCAACGTCATCATATTCAGGATAATCAATATTAACTTCTGCCATTCCGATTATTAATGATATTTTATTTATAAACTTATCAATTAAATCTGATGTTTTACCCTTAAAACGATTAACGCTCGCTTTTACTTGTGTTATTGTTTTAGACATTATTAAATCATGTATTGCTTCCGCTTTAATTAAGTCAAGTTTACCATTCAAAAATGCTCTTCGGGTAAATTCACCTGGTTCAGCCATTCTTGCTCCATTAGATAATAATAGCTCTAATATTTTATTAGTAACAACAATTCCGCCGTGACAATTTATTTCTATTATAGGTTCACCAACATAATTATTGTAAATAATTTTGTCACCTTCTTTAAAGCCTAAAAACCACATAACCAAGACTTCATCAATTAAATATTGACCATCATAAATGTAACCGTAAGTTATAGTATGATCTCTTCCGATTTTACCTTTAAAAATTTTTCTTATAATATCTAATGTTCTTGGTCCAGCTAATCTAATAATTGAAATTGGTTGATTAATTCTTGATCCAGAACTTATAGCTGCTATTGTATCATTCATAAAATAATTATATATTTTATAGTTCTTTTAAATAATGAAAAAATATAAAAATAAAATTTCATCATAAAATACATAAATAATTATAAATACATTATTTATTTTTACTTAGTAATTTAAAAACAATATTACCTAGCAGTCATCTTTTTTAAATAGAATAATTTTTACTTAAAAATTAAGGTATAATTCACGCAATTATATTAAATATATTATTTTAGGAGGAAAATGCAAGTAGCAATTTTAATTTTTGGTATTCTCTCTGTAATTTTAATGGTGTTTTTGGCCTATTCCACAGCTGTTGACAACATTAAAAACAAAAAACATTTCTAATGTTTCATACCCTGCGTTCTTTATTTATTATACTGGTGGTGCTATATTTGTAGCAGTAATGACAATGCTGAAAAAAACTGACCCTAACATAATTATCAACATAATTGGTAACACTCTTTTTGTCGGAATTATGGCGTTAACATTAACACTTTTATGATCTTAGACAAAAAAATAAAGCCCATAGCTAGAATAACTATTATTTTTGCCTTATGAATCGTATTCTTCAGTTTATTAATATGATGAATTTCTGAATACGCAGCAAAAAGTAATGGATATTTCGAATCATCAAGCACATTTTTGACAATATTAACAATTTTTGCTAACTCATGTACTGCATTACCATTTATAGCACAAATCATCAAGACTTTAAAAAATAAATCAGCAGAAGGAATTTCATTTGTGTTATTATGTTGTGGATTAATCCTCAACATTTCATTAGGTATTTACTTCGCAATGTTACTAGATTTTGGTACAGCAATGTGATATGTAACACTATTATTCCAAACAACTGGAGCAATTGTTTATATAATACAAATTCTGATATATTTATCATTTAAATCAAAATATAAAAAAATAGCTTAATAAACTTTGATTTAGGATAAAAAAGTATTCAGGTAATTCCTGAATACTTTTCCAACCTAACGGTCTATCTAATAATTATTCAAAACTTTACTGATCCAAATTTTATTCTAATTTTTATTCAATTATTCAATTTAAATATTTAATTTTAAAATATAATAAATACATAAATTAAAAGGAGAGAAAATGAAAAAAGAAATTTTTGTTGCAGGTGGATGCTTTTGAGGAGTTGAAGCTTATTTTTCACGAATCAAGGGAATTGAGTCAACTGCGGTTTATTACATAAACGGTGGTTATGAAGGCGTAAGTTACAAAGATGTTTGTCAAATTTCAAACCATGTAGAAGCCGTTAAATTAGTTTATGATGATACTATTATTAATGAAAGAGAATTATTTATTTATATTTACAAATTGTTGACCCTTATTCGCTAAATAAACAAGGAAATGATATTGGAACTCAATATAGAATTGGGATATATACAAATGATCCATTAACGCTAAATGAATTTAAAACAATTAACAATGATTTTATTGCTCAAACAAGTAAAAATAATCATATTGAACTACTTCCTGTAACTGATCAAACAAGAGCTGAAGAATATCATCAAAAATATTTACAAAAGAATCCAAGTGGGTATTGTCACATAAATATCTTTTCTATACCTGATAAATATTTAAAAGATGAATATAAATAAAAATCATTTAGTACTGCAAATAGTACTAAATGATTTTTATTTATTCATTAATTCATTTTCTTTTTCTTTTGTAAGAGAATTAACTTTCTCAATTAAAATATCTACATTTTTCTGCACTTTTTCTAAATATTTCTTTTGGTCATCTTCTGAAAGTTCTTCATCAGCTTTAATCAATTTATTTACATCCTGTCTTACGTTTCTAATACCTACCTTAGCAGTTTCAGACAATTTACCTAAATTCTTAATCATTTCTCTACGTCTTTCAATAGTTAAAGTAGGAAAAGTTAATCTAATCTGATTCCCTTCATCAACAGGCATAATACCTAAATTAGCCTTTTCCATTGCTTTACAAATATCTTTAATTGAAGTAATATCATATGGTTTTATTAAAAGTTGTTGTGGTTCAGGTACACTTATATTAGACAATTCTTCAAGTGGTGTCATTGACTCATAATACAACACTTTTATACCTTTAATTATTTGAGGGTTAGCTCTTCCAGTTGAAATTTTTGACATTTCAAACTTAAAATGATTTATTGGTTTTTCGCTTTTCTCTTCAAGTTCTAGTAAATAATAATCTAGTTCCATTAGTTTGTTACCTCTGTATGTTTAATTTCGCCTTCTAGCGCTTTTAATATTGAATTCTCTTCTAAAAGGTTAAAAATAATTAAATTTATATTGTTATCTCTTGCCATACTTGTGGCAGTTAAATCCATAACTTGTAATTTTTTTTCAAGAATTTCATCATATGTGATTTTATCATAACGATGGGCATTTTTGTTAATTTTGGATCAGAATCATAAACTCCGTCTGTCCCGTTCTTTCCCATCAAAATTACTTCCGCTCCAATTTCAGATGCATATAAAGTTGATGCAGTATCAGTGGTGAAATACGGTCTCCTGTTCGCCTACAAAAATAACAACTTCTCCCACTTGATACTGCATCAACTTTATATGCCATCTGAAATTGGAGCGGAAGTAATTTTGATGGGAAAGAACGGGACAGACGGAGTTTATGATTCTGATCCAAAATTAAACAAAAATGCCCATCGTTATGATAAAATCACATATGATGAAATTCTTGAAAAAAAATTACAAGTTATGGATTTAACTGCCACAAGTATGGCAAGAGATAACAATATAAATTTAATTATTTTTAACCTTTAGAAGAGAATTCAATATTAAAGCGCTAGAAGGCGAAATTAAACATACAGAGGTAACAAACTAATGGAACTAGATTATTATTTACTAGAACTTGAAGAGAAAGCGAAAAACCAATAAATCATTTTAAGTTTGAAATGTCAAAAATTTCAACTGGAAGAGCTAACCCTCAAATAATTAAAGGTATAAAAGTGTTGTATTATGAGTCAATGACACCACTTGAAGAATGTCTAATATAAGTGTACCTGAACCACAACAACTTTTAATAAAACCATATGATATTACTTCAATTAAAGATATTTGTAAAGCAATGGAAAAGGCTAATTTAGGTATTATGCCTGTTGATGAAGGGAATCAGATTAGATTAACTTTTCCTACTTTAACTATTGAAAGACGTAGAGAAATGATTAAGAATTTAGGTAAATTGTCTGAAACTGCTAAGGTAGGTATTAGAAACGTAAGACAGGATGTAAATAAATTGATTAAAGCTGATGAAGAACTTTCAGAAGATGACCAAAAGAAATATTTAGAAAAAGTGCAGAAAAATGTAGATATTTTAATTGAGAAAGTTAATTCTCTTACAAAAGAAAAAGAAAATGAATTAATGAATAAATAAAAATCATTTAGTACTATTTGCAGTACTAAATGATTTTTATTTATATTCATCTTTAAATATTTATCAGGTATAGAAAAGATATTTATGTGACAATACCCACTTGGATTCTTTTGTAAATATTTTTGATGATATTCTTCAGCTCTTGTTTGATCAGTTACAGGAAGTAGTTCAATATGATTATTTTTACTTGTTTGAGCATAAAATCATTGTTAATTGTTTTAAATTCATTTAGCGTTAATGGATCATTTGTATATATCCCAATTCTATATTGAGTTCCAATATCATTTCCTTGTTTATTTAGCGAATAAGGGTCAACAATTTGTAAATATAAATAAAATAATTCTCTTTCATTAATAATAGTATCATCATAAACTAATTTAACGGCTTCTACATGGTTTGAAATTTGACAAACATCTTTGTAACTTACGCCTTCATAACCACCGTTTATGTAATAAACCGCAGTTGACTCAATTCCCTTGATTCGTGAAAAATAAGCTTCAACTCCTCAAAAGCATCCACCTGCAACAAAAATTTCTTTTTTCATTTTCTCTCCTTTTAATTTATGTATTTATTATATTTTAAAATTAAATATTTAAATTGAATAATTGAATAAAAATTAGAATAAAATTTGGATCAGTAAAGTTTTGAATAATTATTAGATAGACCGTTAGGTTGGAAAAGTATTCAGGAATTACCTGAATACTTTTTTATCCTAAATCAAAGTTTATTAAGCTATTTTTTATATTTTGATTTAAATGATAAATATATCAGAATTTGTATTATATAAACAATTGCTCCAGTTGTTTGGAATAATAGTGTTACATATCACATTGCTGTACCAAAATCTAGTAACATTGCGAAGTAAATACCTAATGAAATGTTGAGGATTAATCCACAACATAATAACACAAATGAAATTCCTTCTGCTGATTATTTTTTAAAGTCTTGATGATTTGTGCTATAAATGGTAATGCAGTACATGAGTTAGCAAAAATTGTTAATATTGTCAAAAATGTGCTTGATGATTCGAAATATCCATTACTTTTTGCTGCGTATTCAGAAATTCATCATATTAATAAACTGAAGAATACGATTCATAAGGCAAAAATAATAGTTATTCTAGCTATGGGCTTTATTTTTTTGTCTAAGATCATAAAAAGTGTTAATGTTAACGCCATAATTCCGACAAAAGAGTGTTACCAATTATGTTGATAATTATGTTAGGGTCAGTTTTTTTTCAGCATTGTCATTACTGCTACAAATATAGCACCACCAGTATAATAAATAAAGAACGCAGGGTATGAAACATTAGAAATGTTTTTTGTTTTTAATGTTGTCAACAGCTGTGGAATAGGCAAAAACACCATTAAAATTACAGAGAGAATACCAAAAATTAAAATTGCTACTTGCATTTTCCTCCTAAAATAATATATTTAATATAATTGCGTGAATTATACCTTAATTTTTAAGTAAAAATTATTCTATTTAAAAAAGATGACTGCTAGGTAATATTGTTTTTAAATTACTAAGTAAAAATAAATAATGTATTTATAATTATTTATGTATTTTATGATGAAATTTTATTTTTATATTTTTTTCATTATTTAAAAGAACTATAAAATATATAATTATTTTATGAATGATACAATAGCAGCTATAAGTTCTGGATCAAGAATTAATCAACCAATTTCATTATTAGATTAGCTGGACCAAGAACATTAGATATTATAAGAAAAATTTTTAAAGGTAAAATCGGAAGAGATCATACTATAACTTACGGTTACATTTATGATGGTCAATATTTAATTGATGAAGTCTTGGTTATGTGGTTTTTAGGCTTTAAAGAAGGTGACAAATTATTTACAATAATTATGTTGGTGAACCTATAATAGAAATAAATTGTCACGGCGGAATTGTTGTTACTAATAAAATATTAGAGCTATTATTATCTAATGGAGCAAGAATGGCTGAACCAGGTGAATTTACCCGAAGAGCATTTTTGAATGGTAAACTTGACTTAATTAAAGCGGAAGCAATACATGATTTAATAATGTCTAAAACAATAACACAAGTAAAAGCGAGCGTTAATCGTTTTAAGGGTAAAACATCAGATTTAATTGATAAGTTTTAAATAAAATATCATTAATAATCGAATGGCAGAAGTTAATATGATTATCCTGAATATGATGACGTTGAACAGTTTACAAACAACAAAATGTTAGATGTGATTATTGACTTAGAAAAAAAACTTAGTGAAATCATAAAGATTTCAGAAGATAGTCGTTACATTTTTGAAGGTGTTAGAGTTTGTATTTTAGGAAAGCCTAACGTTGGGAAAGTAGCATTTTAAATGCTTTATTGTCTGAGGAAAAAGCAATTGTAACAGATATAGCAGGAACTACGAGAGATTTAGTGGAGGCTTCATATCAAATAAATGGAATTCTATT
>NZ_LR214989.1 GCF_900660545.1 Mycoplasmopsis cynos
TAAAAAGACCAAAATGATTTAAAAATAAATATTCCAAAAAATTATTAAAAAACTAGGGTAACCCTAGTTTTTTAATAAAAATGAATAAAAAATTTTTATTAATTTTTATTAATAGTCCTTATTTATAGGCCTAAAAGTATTAAAAAAAATTTTTACATATTTATTTTTATACTATAATATTAATCAGTGGTCATAGCAAGAGGGATCACCTGATACCATTCCGAACTCAGTAGTTAAGCCTCTTTACGCCGAAAATAGCCGAAAGGTGAAAATAGGGAACCGCTGTTTTTTTATTCATTTTTTAAATAATCAATGTAAGGAAAAGAAGAATTGTTAATATTAATTACTGAGTAATAAGAAGGATTAATGTTGGTAACTTTTTTTGAGTTTTAAAACTTGAAGTTTGTTGATCAAAATAAATAAGAATTAATAAATCAGGATCATTTGAGTACAATTTATTCAATGTTGAAAAAAAATTACTTTTCAATATTTTTGTTAATGTTCTTTCATTTTCAAATAATTAAATTTTTTCATGATGATTTGATTAAAATATTAAGATAGATTTTTGAACCTTTGTACTCAATATAAGGAAGTGGATTTTTCAGCTGCGAACTCTTTTTTATTAAAATTAACATTCTCTTCAATAAATAACAAGGTTGTTAATGTTTCTAAACTAATAGCTACTTCATACGGCGCGCTTGCTGTTTTAGTTTTTAACAAACTTTTTAACGTTCCTGCAAATAAACTATAGACAAAATTGTTTTTTCTAGCAAGGTTGTCAAAGTATAATAATGTCTCTAAAAAATTGCTTTCATTCATTCTATAATTATATAAAATTATTAAGTAAATTAATGCACATTTTTTGGTATAATTAATTAAAAATTGTAATTTTATGTAATTATATTTTTAATGCTTTAAGGAGGAAAATGGCGAAGAAACAAAAATCATTTTTCGAACGTTTGTCAGAGTTGAATGATAATTTTGAAGAGAAAAATAAAAAGGTAACTAGAAAGACAAAAAGAAATTGGATCAACTGAGGTATTTTAGGAACTCTTGCAGTTTGTTTAATTTCTGGTATTTCTATTCCTTTAGCAATTAATACTACAAAAATAAATTACATCCAGCCTAAAAAAGATGCTGAGACAGCATTTACTTTTAATAATTTAAAAAATATATCAATAGGTGATTTTTCAAAATTGCTTAAAAACGATAAAACCAATTACAATGAAAAGTTTGATGATATATATAAAAAAGCTATATTTTATATGTATGAAAAAGAATATTTAGCTTCAAAACAATACCAAGAAATTTACAATGGTTCATTAAATAATAATGAAGGTATAAATCTGTCACTTGAACTTAAATCTCTTGATGTAATTAAAAACGAGCAAAAAAATAAATTGGAAGATCAAAAGAACAACCTTAAATCAACATTTGGTTTTTCAACTTGAGAAAATGTTTTTAAAGAGAGATTATTGTCTGAAGAATACGGTAAAAGTTCTACTGAAGATCAAGCTATTGAATATTTAACTTTTAAAGAAATAGAAGGTGTAGCTTTAAGAAGTCTAGAAATTGAAGTTAAAACAGTTGATGTTGACTTTTTAGAAAGAACTGCTAAAAAAGATATTTATGAAATAGATGTTAATAATTCCCCTAAAAGAGATGCTAAAGGTCAAGCAAAAATAATGTTTAAAAAAGGTCAAAGAGTTTTTCCTCATTTTGTAAAAGACAAAAATTATTTTGTTCTCGATAATGATCCTAAAAAAGCTATTGTTATTATGACTAAATCATTTATTCCAGAGTTAGTTAGTGCTGATAAAATAATAGAAACTTATTTTAATAATCATTCAGTTAATATTCCTACATCAATTTTATTACCTGGTGTTATAAATTCAAATTTAAGATTTGCATTTAGTTTTAAAGATGGTGATGCAAAGAAAAAATACATTAATAATTTTAAATATTCAGTGATAAAAGGACAAGACAACACTATTGAAATAAAAAGAAATATTGATATTTTAAAATCATTCAATAAGCCTGAAGATTATGCGATTTTTAAAGATGAATCAAAAGATAAAAACAAGTTAAAAGAGTTTAATGATAAAAGGTCGGTATATGAACAATATCTAAATGCTTTAACTTTAACAAAAGGTGATACATTAGGATTTTTAGGTGTCTCAACAACTAGCGAATTAATTAATAATAATATCGATTTAGCTTTTGGATCATTTGCTAACGAACTTTTAAAATCAGCTGACTCAACCTTTAAAGAAATTAATCTTGATGATTTATTTAAAATGCCAACTGGATTAAACACAAATGCAGAATCTGAAATAAAAAAATTGGTTGATGAAGCAGAAAAAGTTCAGATGGACTCTAAAATTACAGATATAAATCAAAAATTTAATACTGCTTCTGACAAAATTCAACAAGTTAATGAAATTATTGATAAATATTTTTCTGAATTATCTGAAGATCAATTTAATAAAGTTATTTTAGATAATTACAATTCTCATTTAATAATTAATGCAAATAATAAACAATATAGTTCAATAGTTTATAAAGTTAAAGATAAAAATGATCTGTTATTAATTGTAACTCCAACTGGATTATCTTTATTTTCAAACAAAAAAGTTTTAACATTAGAAGAATTTAAAAAACTTATAACAAGTGACTTAAAAAATATGGCAAAAGGAAACAAAACATATTTTGATTTAGCTAATAAAATAAGTGATAAAAATAATAAAGAGCAACTTGTTATCAGTTTATTAGAAGATCAACCATTTAAAAATTGATTATTGACTCAGAAGAAAGATAATAAAACTGTTTATACATTAAGTGAATTGGATAAAAGTTTAAGCAAAATAAAAACAGTTAAAAAAGGAAAGCAAATAAGTTCAGAAATTTCTTTATATGACAGAGTAGAAAAATATATTAATTCAAAAGTGAATACATTGAATAATATTAATTTCTCTAACTTAAATGGACAAGTAAAAATAAACTACTTAAAAAATGGAAATAACAATGATTTTACTATTACTCAAAGTGATAAAAATGCTTATGATTTGGTAAATGCATATTTAAATAACACATTGAAAAAAGGAGAAAAATAATGAGAATTTTTAAGAAATTTTTAGCGTTTGCTCCTATTTTAGTCTTTCCTACTGTTTTGCGATTGCCTGTGCTAGAGAATAATTGGTCCTGAGTGAAAATTTCATTAGACCATTTACTTCTCTACCACAGGCAATCGCAACAGTAGGAAAGACTAAAAATAGGAGCAAACGCTAAAAATTTCTTAAAAATTCTCATTATTTTTCTCCTTTTTTCAATGTGTTATTTAAATATGCATTTACCAAATCATAAGCATTTTTATCACTTTGAGTAATAGTAAAAATCATTGTTATTTCCATTTTTTAAGTAGTTTATTTTTACTTGTCCATTTAAGTTAGAGAAATTAATATTATTCAATGTATTCACTTTTGAATTAATATATTTTTCTACTCTGTCATATAAAGAAATTTCTGAACTTATTTGCTTTCCTTTTTTAACTGTTTTTATTTTGCTTAAACTTTTATCCAATTCACTTAATGTATAAACAGTTTTATTATCTTTCTTCTGAGTCAATAATCAATTTTTAAATGGTTGATCTTCTAATAAACTGATAACAAGTTGCTCTTTATTATTTTTATCACTTATTTTATTAGCTAAATCAAAATATGTTTTGTTTCCTTTTGCCATATTTTTTAAGTCACTTGTTATAAGTTTTTTAAATTCTTCTAATGTTAAAACTTTTTTGTTTGAAAATAAAGATAATCCAGTTGGAGTTACAATTAATAACAGATCATTTTTATCTTTAACTTTATAAACTATTGAACTATATTGTTTATTATTTGCATTAATTATTAAATGAGAATTGTAATTATCTAAAATAACTTTATTAAATTGATCTTCAGATAATTCAGAAAAATATTTATCAATAATTTCATTAACTTGTTGAATTTTGTCAGAAGCAGTATTAAATTTTTGATTTATATCTGTAATTTTAGAGTCCATCTGAACTTTTTCTGCTTCATCAACCAATTTTTTTATTTCAGATTCTGCATTTGTGTTTAATCCAGTTGGCATTTTAAATAAATCATCAAGATTAATTTCTTTAAAGGTTGAGTCAGCTGATTTTAAAAGTTCGTTAGCAAATGATCCAAAAGCTAAATCGATATTATTATTAATTAATTCGCTAGTTGTTGAGACACCTAAAAATCCTAATGTATCACCTTTTGTTAAAGTTAAAGCATTTAGATATTGTTCATATACCGACCTTTTATCATTAAACTCTTTTAACTTGTTTTTATCTTTTGATTCATCTTTAAAAATCGCATAATCTTCAGGCTTATTGAATGATTTTAAAATATCAATATTTCTTTTTATTTCAATAGTGTTGTCTTGTCCTTTTATCACTGAATATTTAAAATTATTAATGTATTTTTTCTTTGCATCACCATCTTTAAAACTAAATGCAAATCTTAAATTTGAATTTATAACACCAGGTAATAAAATTGATGTAGGAATATTAACTGAATGATTATTAAAATAAGTTTCTATTATTTTATCAGCACTAACTAACTCTGGAATAAATGATTTAGTCATAATAACAATAGCTTTTTTAGGATCATTATCGAGAACAAAATAATTTTTGTCTTTTACAAAATGAGGAAAAACTCTTTGACCTTTTTTAAACATTATTTTTGCTTGACCTTTAGCATCTCTTTTAGGGGAATTATTAACATCTATTTCATAAATATCTTTTTTAGCAGTTCTTTCTAAAAAGTCAACATCAACTGTTTTAACTTCAATTTCTAGACTTCTTAAAGCTACACCTTCTATTTCTTTAAAAGTTAAATATTCAATAGCTTGATCTTCAGTAGAACTTTTACCGTATTCTTCAGACAATAATCTCTCTTTAAAAACATTTTCTCAAGTTGAAAAACCAAATGTTGATTTAAGGTTGTTCTTTTGATCTTCCAATTTATTTTTTTGCTCGTTTTTAATTACATCAAGAGATTTAAGTTCAAGTGACAGATTTATACCTTCATTATTATTTAATGAACCATTGTAAATTTCTTGGTATTGTTTTGAAGCTAAATATTCTTTTTCATACATATAAAATATAGCTTTTTTATATATATCATCAAACTTTTCATTGTAATTGGTTTTATCGTTTTTAAGCAATTTTGAAAAATCACCTATTGATATATTTTTTAAATTATTAAAAGTAAATGCTGTCTCAGCATCTTTTTTAGGCTGGATGTAATTTATTTTTGTAGTATTAATTGCTAAAGGAATAGAAATACCAGAAATTAAACAAACTGCAAGAGTTCCTAAAATACCTCAGTTGATCCAATTTCTTTTTGTCTTTCTAGTTACCTTTTTATTTTTCTCTTCAAAATTATCATTCAACTCTGACAAACGTTCGAAAAATGATTTTTGTTTCTTCGCCATTTTTCCTCCTTAAAGCATTAAAAATATAATTACATAAAATTACAATTTTTAATTAATTATACCAAAAAATGTGCATTAATTTTACTTAATAATTTTATATAATTATAGAATGAATGAAAGCAATTTTTTAGAGACATTATTATACTTTGGACAACCTTGCTAGAAAAAACAATTTTGTCTATAGTTTATTTGCAGGAACGTTAAAAAGTTTGTTAAAAACTAAAACAGCAAGCGCGCCGTATGAAGTAGCTATTAGTTTAGAAACATTAACAACCTTGTTATTTATTGAAGAGAATGTTAATTTTAATAAAAAAGAGTTCGCAGCTGAAAATCCACTTCCTTATATTGAGTACAAAGGTTCAAAAATCTATCTTAATATTTTAATCAAATCATCATGAAAAAAATTTAATTATTGAAAATGAAAGAACATTAACAAAAATATTGAAAGTAATTTTTTTTCAACATTGAATAAATTGTACTCAAATGATCCTGATTTATTAATTCTTATTTATTTTGATCAACAAACTTCAAGTTTAAAACTCAAAAAAGTTACCAACATTAATCCTTCTTATTACTCAGTAATTAATATTAACAATTCTTCTTTTCCTTACATTGATTATTTAAAAAATGAATAAAAAAACAGCGGTTCCCTATTTTCACCTTTCGGCT
>NZ_LR214990.1 GCF_900660545.1 Mycoplasmopsis cynos
AAAAAATGTTGCTAAAATATTATTAAGAGCTGTTTTTTTAGCAAGACAAGAAGACGTTAATTTTCTTTATGAAAAAAATGGCGCCTCAGAGTTTTATCCAGATTTATTTGAAAAATATTATGGGCTAATTAAAAATGAAAAAGGAAATAGTATTTTAGAAAAATACTACAAAATTTTTATTAGCAAGTCATCAGCATTACAAAAAGAAGCTGCAATTATGTTTTCTAATTGAGAAAATTCTCTTGTTTCTATTAAAAAATTTAACGCTAAGAAAAGATATTCAAAAACCGACATTAATGATGCATTAGCCATCTCATTACTAGAAAGTCATTATTTTATAAATCAATCTTTCTTGCCATATGATAACTATATTTTAGATAATGTAAACATTTTACTAAATCATGATGTTACAATAATTCACGGAAGACAAGATATCGATTGTCGGCCAATAGGTGCATATTTATTACATAAAAAACTACCAAATTCAAAACTTTTTCTTATTGATGCAGCTGGGCACACGTCACTTGACAAAAATTTATGAAATCAACTAAAAAAATCAATATCAGATTGAGAAAAATAAATCATCATTCAAGAGGAAAAAAATACTTATTTTTGCTATTTTTCTAGTTTTTTAATAAAAATGAATATTTTTTTTCTAAAAAAAGTGAAAAAAAATATTCAAGTTATAAAGAAAACTAGCTTCATAAAAATTTCAAAAATTAAAAACATTTTAACTTTTAAGCCTTGTATAAGTGCATTTTAGTAACTTTTAATAAAAAAATATCTAAAGTATAATGAATAATTAGAAGAATATTTTTAAAAATTTTGTTAACTTTTAAAATTTGTAAATCAAAAAAATATATGGTATACTTTTAAAAATACTTAAAAAAAAAAAAAAAAAAATACTTAAAAAAATATTAAAAGAAATACTTAAAATTAAAAATACTTATAAATAAGAAGACAATAGTTTGTAATTACAGCTATTGTCTTTTCTTTTTTTGAAAAATTAAGTTTTCTTTATAATATTTATACAATAAGGAGGAAAAATGTTCGACAAAGAAAAACGTTTAAAAGAATTAACTGAACTTCAATATAAAATAACTCAAGAAGGACACACAGAGCCCCCTTTTAAAAATGAATATGATAATCATTTTAAAAAAGGTATATATGTGGATATCGTGGATGGAACACCACTTTTTAAATCAACTGATAAATTTAATTCAGGTTGTGGTTGACCTGCTTTCAGTAAACCAATTAATGATAGTGTAATCAATGAATTTATGGATTATTCACATAATATGAAAAGAGTTGAAGTAAAAAGTAAAAATGCCGATTCTCACTTAGGTCATGTTTTTAATGATGGACCAGCTGAAAGTGGCGGATTAAGATATTGTATTAACTCAGGTTCACTTAAATTCATTCCATTTGATGAAATGGAACATGAAGGATATGGTGAATTAAAAAAATTATTTGAAGATTAAATTATTGTATATGGATAATTATCCATATACAATTTTTAAAAATATAAAAATGTTTTCACATTTTTCATTTTGATCGTACTTTTTTATTTTTTATATTTTTGTTTAGTATAATAAAAGATATTTTTGATTAAGGAATAATTATGAATTTTTCAAGCATATCATTAGCAATAATTTTTGCACTAGCTAGTTTAGCATTATTTATTTTTTCTACCAAAAAATTATCATCTTCCTTAAAATCACTCGGAGACACAAAGTTTAAAAAAATATTAAATTTATTTCAAAAAATAATTTTATGGCTCTTATTATAGGTGTATTTATAACAACATTAATACAATCATCTGATGGCGCTGTAGCACTTATTATGGGTTTACTAGCAGCGAGGTTTATAAGTTTGAAGGTCGCGATCGCCTTTTTATTGGGCGCTAACATCGGTACTGCTACTACATCATTAATCGTTTCTTTTCAATCATCATTTGCATTTACTGAATATTTTATTTTATTAATGTTTATAGGTGTTTTTGGTTGAATTCTAACAAAAAGAACCAATTGATTAATATATTTTTAATAATTCTTTCGATTGGAATGATTTTCTTTTCATTAAAAATTCTTTCATCATCTGCGGTTGCTATTGTTAAGACTGATTTATTCAAAAAATCAATTGGTGTAGTTGGAATAAATCCTTGACTCGCGTTTATATTTTCGTTTGCTTTAACAGGAATATTGCAGTCTTCAAGCGCAACTGTCACTTTATATCAAATAGTTTATGCACAGAGTGATAATATTCTTCCAACTAATTCAGCAATTGCTTTGGTACTTGGTTCAAATGTTGGAACTACCATAACAGGACTAGTTGTTTCATTTACATCAAAAAATAAAAATTCTCAAAAAATTGCAATTATTTGAGGAATTACAAATCTAAGCATCTCATTACTTGTTTTACCATTTTTATATCCATTAAATTTCTTTGAAACATTAATCACTTCAATCGTAGATAATTCAACAACGCTTCATTATCTATCGCTCATTGTTGTTTATTTATCCTCGTTGGAATATATATATGGTTAATTAAGTATTTAGAAATATTAGTAAAAAAATTAAAGATGATATCTAACAAAATTATAAATTATACTCCATATGAACTTTAATCAAAATGCATTTTAGCTTTAAAATCTCTAAAAAACTTCAAGAATCATATATGATTCTGAAGGCTTTTTGCAATTTAAAGCTAAAATGCTTTTGATAATAAGTCATATGGAGTATAATTTGTAATTTTGTTAGATTATATCTTTATTATTTTGTTAATAATATTTTAAATACTTATTACATATATATATTCAACGAGATGAAATTAAACAACAGTGAGCGATAGATAATTGAAGCGTGGAATTATCACGATTGAAGTGATTAATGTTTCAAAGAAATTTAATGGATATAAAAATGGTAAAACAAGTAATGAGATGCTTAGATTTGTAATTCCTCAAATAATTGCAATTTTTTGAGAATTTTTATTTTTTGATGTAAATGAAACAACTAGTCCTGTTATGGTAGTTCCAACATTTGAACCAAGTACCAAAGCAATTGCTGAATTAGTTGGAAGAATATTATCACTCTGTGCATAAACTATTTGATATAAAGTGACAGTTGCGCTTGAAGACTGCAATATTCCTGTTTAAGCAAACGAAAATATAAACGCGAGTCAAGGATTTATTCCAACTACACCAATTGATTTTTTGAATAAATCAGTCTTAACAATAGCAACCGCAGATGATGAAAGAATTTTTAATGAAAAGAAAATCATTCCAATCGAAAGAATTATTAAAAATATATTAATTCAATTGGTTCTTTTTGTTAGAATTCAACCAAAAACACCTATAAACATTAATAAAATAAAATATTCAGTAAATGCAAATGATGATTGAAAAGAAACGATTAATGATGTAGTAGCAGTACCGATGTTAGCGCCCAATAAAAAGGCGATCGCGACCTTCAAACTTATAAACCTCGCTGCTAGTAAACCCATAATAAGTGCTACAGCGCCATCAGATGATTGTATTAATGTTGTTATAAATACACCTATAATAAGAGCCATAAAATTATTTTTTGAAATAAAATTTAATATTTTTTTAAACTTTGTGTCTCCGAGTGATTTTAAGGAAGATGATAATTTTTTGGTAGAAAAAATAAATAATGCTAAACTAGCTAGTGCAAAAATTATTGCTAATGATATGCTTGAAAAATTCATAATTATTCCTTAATCAAAAATATCTTTTATTATACTAAACAAAAATATAAAAAATAAAAAAGTACGATCAAAATGAAAAATGTGAAAACATTTTTATATTTTTAAAAATTGTATATGGATAATTATCCATATACAATAATTAATCTTCAAATAATTTTTTTAATTCACCATATCCTTCATGTTCCATTTCATCAAATGGAATGAATTTAAGTGAACCTGAGTTAATACAATATCTTAATCCGCCACTTTCAGCTGGTCCATCATTAAAAACATGACCTAAGTGAGAATCGGCATTTTTACTTTTTACTTCAACTCTTTTCATATTATGTGAATAATCCATAAATTCATTGATTACACTATCATTAATTGGTTTACTGAAAGCAGGTCAACCACAACCTGAATTAAATTTATCAGTTGATTTAAAAAGTGGTGTTCCATCCACGATATCCACATATATACCTTTTTTAAAATGATTATCATATTCATTTTTAAAAGGGGGCTCTGTGTGTCCTTCTTGAGTTATTTTATATTGAAGTTCAGTTAATTCTTTTAAACGTTTTTCTTTGTCGAACATTTTTCCTCCTTATTGTATAAATATTATAAAGAAAACTTAATTTTTCAAAAAAAGAAAAGACAATAGCTGTAATTACAAACTATTGTCTTCTTATTTATAAGTATTTTTAATTTTTAAGTATTTCTTTTAATATTTTTTTTAAGTATTTTTTTTTTTTTTTTTTTTTAAGTATTTTTAAAAGTATACCATATATTTTTTGATTTACAAATTTTAAAAGTTAACAAAATTTTTAAAAAATATTCTTCTAATTATTCATTATACTTTAGATATTTTTTTATTAAAAGTTACTAAAATGCACTTATACAAGGCTTAAAAGTTAAAATGTTTTTAATTTTTGAAATTTTTATGAAGCTAGTTTTCTTTATAACTTGAATATTTTTTTCACTTTTTTAGAAAAAAAATATTCATTTTTATTAAAAAACTAGAAAAATAGCAAAAATAAGTATTTTTTTCCTCTTGAATGATGATTTATTTTTCTCAATCTGATATTGATTTTTTTAGTTGATTTCATAAATTTTTGTCAAGTGACGTGTGCCCAGCTGCATCAATAAGAAAAAGTTTTGAATTTGGTAGTTTTTTATGTAATAAATATGCACCTATTGGCCGACAATCGATATCTTGTCTTCCGTGAATTATTGTAACATCATGATTTAGTAAAATGTTTACATTATCTAAAATATAGTTATCATATGGCAAGAAAGATTGATTTATAAAATAATGACTTTCTAGTAATGAGATGGCTAATGCATCATTAATGTCGGTTTTTGAATATCTTTTCTTAGCGTTAAATTTTTTAATAGAAACAAGAGAATTTTCTCAATTAGAAAACATAATTGCAGCTTCTTTTTGTAATGCTGATGACTTGCTAATAAAAATTTTGTAGTATTTTTCTAAAATACTATTTCCTTTTTCATTTTTAATTAGCCCATAATATTTTTCAAATAAATCTGGATAAAACTCTGAGGCGCCATTTTTTTCATAAAGAAAATTAACGTCTTCTTGTCTTGCTAAAAAAACAGCTCTTAATAATATTTTA
>NZ_LR214991.1 GCF_900660545.1 Mycoplasmopsis cynos
ATGCGTTTGAAATAGTAATGATACTTGTAGCTGTCATAATTAAGCATTTATTAATAATTTTTTTCCATTTTTTCATAACCTTATAATTTTATTTTAAAAGTATATGGAAACATTTCCGTTGTGTGTTTTTGGACTAGTCATCTTGACAAATTAATATAACATAAGTAACTAAAACACATAGAATATAGATATATATGTTACGGCTGATGGTAATAAATAGTTTAAATTGACTCATCAAAATGTCGCTTATTAATAATAAAAAGACATTAGAATAATTTTTATGAAGTAATTAAAAAATTGAATCTAACTTTAATTGAAAATTGTTAAAATTAGATTGAAAAATTAAAATAATTCTATTTATATATTTTTTATATATAGTTCTTACTTTTTTAATATAAAATATAATAAGATAATACTTAGATCGGATTTTAGTTATGATTAAATATAAACGAATCTTAATAAAACTATCAGGTGAGGGTTTTGCAAATAAGGAAAAACATCTTGCTATTGATAATGAATTAGTTAAAAGAATTGCTTTACAATTAAAAGAAATTGTTAATCAAGGGGTTCAAGTGTCGATAGTTATAGGGGGTGGTAATTTTTGAAGAGGAGCTTCTGCAGAAAAAAACGGGATACCTAGAAATCGTGCTGATTACATTGGTATGTTAGCTACAATTATGAATGGTTTAGCGTTAAGAAGTGGTTTTGAACTTGTTGGATTAAAAGCAAGGGTTCAAAGTTCTTTAACTGTAGATCCAAAAATTGCAGAGAATTATGTTAATGAAAAGACACTAAAATACCTTGAAAGTGGAGAAGTTGTTATTTTTGTAGGCGGAACAGGGAGACCGTATTTCACCACTGATACTGCATCAACTTTATATGCATCTGAAATTGGAGCGGAAGTAATTTTGATGGGAAAGAACGGGACAGACGGAGTTTATGATTCTGATCCAAAATTAAACAAAAATGCCCATCGTTATGATAAAATCACATATGATGAAATTCTTGAAAAAAAATTACAAGTTATGGATTTAACTGCCACAAGTATGGCAAGAGATAACAATATAAATTTAATTATTTTTAACCTTTTAGAAGAGAATTCAATATTAAAAGCGCTAGAAGGCGAAATTAAACATACAGAGGTAACAAACTAATGGAACTAGATTATTATTTACTAGAACTTGAAGAGAAAAGCGAAAAACCAATAAATCATTTTAAGTTTGAAATGTCAAAAATTTCAACTGGAAGAGCTAACCCTCAAATAATTAAAGGTATAAAAGTGTTGTATTATGAGTCAATGACACCACTTGAAGAATTGTCTAATATAAGTGTACCTGAACCACAACAACTTTTAATAAAACCATATGATATTACTTCAATTAAAGATATTTGTAAAGCAATGGAAAAGGCTAATTTAGGTATTATGCCTGTTGATGAAGGGAATCAGATTAGATTAACTTTTCCTACTTTAACTATTGAAAGACGTAGAGAAATGATTAAGAATTTAGGTAAATTGTCTGAAACTGCTAAGGTAGGTATTAGAAACGTAAGACAGGATGTAAATAAATTGATTAAAGCTGATGAAGAACTTTCAGAAGATGACCAAAAGAAATATTTAGAAAAAGTGCAGAAAAATGTAGATATTTTAATTGAGAAAGTTAATTCTCTTACAAAAGAAAAAGAAAATGAATTAATGAATAAATAAAAATCATTTAGTACTATTTGCAGTACTAAATGATTTTTATTTATATTCATCTTTTAAATATTTATCAGGTATAGAAAAGATATTTATGTGACAATACCCACTTGGATTCTTTTGTAAATATTTTTGATGATATTCTTCAGCTCTTGTTTGATCAGTTACAGGAAGTAGTTCAATATGATTATTTTTACTTGTTTGAGCAATAAAATCATTGTTAATTGTTTTAAATTCATTTAGCGTTAATGGATCATTTGTATATATCCCAATTCTATATTGAGTTCCAATATCATTTCCTTGTTTATTTAGCGAATAAGGGTCAACAATTTGTAAATATAAATAAAATAATTCTCTTTCATTAATAATAGTATCATCATAAACTAATTTAACGGCTTCTACATGGTTTGAAATTTGACAAACATCTTTGTAACTTACGCCTTCATAACCACCGTTTATGTAATAAACCGCAGTTGACTCAATTCCCTTGATTCGTGAAAAATAAGCTTCAACTCCTCAAAAGCATCCACCTGCAACAAAAATTTCTTTTTTCATTTTCTCTCCTTTTAATTTATGTATTTATTATATTTTAAAATTAAATATTTAAATTGAATAATTGAATAAAAATTAGAATAAAATTTGGATCAGTAAAGTTTTGAATAATTATTAGATAGACCGTTAGGTTGGAAAAGTATTCAGGAATTACCTGAATACTTTTTTATCCTAAATCAAAGTTTATTAAGCTATTTTTTTATATTTTGATTTAAATGATAAATATATCAGAATTTGTATTATATAAACAATTGCTCCAGTTGTTTGGAATAATAGTGTTACATATCACATTGCTGTACCAAAATCTAGTAACATTGCGAAGTAAATACCTAATGAAATGTTGAGGATTAATCCACAACATAATAACACAAATGAAATTCCTTCTGCTGATTTATTTTTTAAAGTCTTGATGATTTGTGCTATAAATGGTAATGCAGTACATGAGTTAGCAAAAATTGTTAATATTGTCAAAAATGTGCTTGATGATTCGAAATATCCATTACTTTTTGCTGCGTATTCAGAAATTCATCATATTAATAAACTGAAGAATACGATTCATAAGGCAAAAATAATAGTTATTCTAGCTATGGGCTTTATTTTTTTGTCTAAGATCATAAAAAGTGTTAATGTTAACGCCATAATTCCGACAAAAAGAGTGTTACCAATTATGTTGATAATTATGTTAGGGTCAGTTTTTTTCAGCATTGTCATTACTGCTACAAATATAGCACCACCAGTATAATAAATAAAGAACGCAGGGTATGAAACATTAGAAATGTTTTTTGTTTTTAATGTTGTCAACAGCTGTGGAATATGCCAAATAACAATTAAATTAAGAGAGAATACCAAAAATTAAAATTTTTGGTATTCTCTCTGTAATTTTAATGGTGTTTTTGCTATTCCACAGCTGTTGACAACATTAAAAACAAAAAACATTTCTAATGTTTCATACCCTGCGTTCTTTATTTATTATACTGGTGGTGCTATATTTGTAGCAGTAATGACAATGCTGAAAAAAACTGACCCTAACATAATTATCAACATAATTGGTAACACTCTTTTTGTCGGAATTATGGCGTTAACATTAACACTTTTTATGATCTTAGACAAAAAAATAAAGCCCATAGCTAGAATAACTATTATTTTTGCCTTATGAATCGTATTCTTCAGTTTATTAATATGATGAATTTCTGAATACGCAGCAAAAAGTAATGGATATTTCGAATCATCAAGCACATTTTTGACAATATTAACAATTTTTGCTAACTCATGTACTGCATTACCATTTATAGCACAAATCATCAAGACTTTAAAAAATAAATCAGCAGAAGGAATTTCATTTGTGTTATTATGTTGTGGATTAATCCTCAACATTTCATTAGGTATTTACTTCGCAATGTTACTAGATTTTGGTACAGCAATGTGATATGTAACACTATTATTCCAAACAACTGGAGCAATTGTTTATATAATACAAATTCTGATATATTTATCATTTAAATCAAAATATAAAAAAATAGCTTAATAAACTTTGATTTAGGATAAAAAAGTATTCAGGTAATTCCTGAATACTTTTCCAACCTAACGGTCTATCTAATAATTATTCAAAACTTTACTGATCCAAATTTTATTCTAATTTTATTCAATTATTCAATTTAAATATTTAATTTTAAAATATAATAAATACATAAATTAAAAGGAGAGAAAATGAAAAAAGAAATTTTTGTTGCAGGTGGATGCTTTTGAGGAGTTGAAGCTTATTTTTCACGAATCAAGGGAATTGAGTCAACTGCGGTTTATTACATAAACGGTGGTTATGAAGGCGTAAGTTACAAAGATGTTTGTCAAATTTCAAACCATGTAGAAGCCGTTAAATTAGTTTATGATGATACTATTATTAATGAAAGAGAATTATTTTATTTATATTTACAAATTGTTGACCCTTATTCGCTAAATAAACAAGGAAATGATATTGGAACTCAATATAGAATTGGGATATATACAAATGATCCATTAACGCTAAATGAATTTAAAACAATTAACAATGATTTTATTGCTCAAACAAGTAAAAATAATCATATTGAACTACTTCCTGTAACTGATCAAACAAGAGCTGAAGAATATCATCAAAAATATTTACAAAAGAATCCAAGTGGGTATTGTCACATAAATATCTTTTCTATACCTGATAAATATTTAAAAGATGAATATAAATAAAAATCATTTAGTACTGCAAATAGTACTAAATGATTTTTATTTATTCATTAATTCATTTTCTTTTTCTTTTGTAAGAGAATTAACTTTCTCAATTAAAATATCTACATTTTTCTGCACTTTTTCTAAATATTTCTTTTGGTCATCTTCTGAAAGTTCTTCATCAGCTTTAATCAATTTATTTACATCCTGTCTTACGTTTCTAATACCTACCTTAGCAGTTTCAGACAATTTACCTAAATTCTTAATCATTTCTCTACGTCTTTCAATAGTTAAAGTAGGAAAAGTTAATCTAATCTGATTCCCTTCATCAACAGGCATAATACCTAAATTAGCCTTTTCCATTGCTTTACAAATATCTTTAATTGAAGTAATATCATATGGTTTTATTAAAAGTTGTTGTGGTTCAGGTACACTTATATTAGACAATTCTTCAAGTGGTGTCATTGACTCATAATACAACACTTTTATACCTTTAATTATTTGAGGGTTAGCTCTTCCAGTTGAAATTTTTGACATTTCAAACTTAAAATGATTTATTGGTTTTTCGCTTTTCTCTTCAAGTTCTAGTAAATAATAATCTAGTTCCATTAGTTTGTTACCTCTGTATGTTTAATTTCGCCTTCTAGCGCTTTTAATATTGAATTCTCTTCTAAAAGGTTAAAAATAATTAAATTTATATTGTTATCTCTTGCCATACTTGTGGCAGTTAAATCCATAACTTGTAATTTTTTTTCAAGAATTTCATCATATGTGATTTTATCATAACGATGGGCATTTTTGTTTAATTTTGGATCAGAATCATAAACTCCGTCTGTCCCGTTCTTTCCCATCAAAATTACTTCCGCTCCAATTTCAGATGCATATAAAGTTGATGCAGTATCAGTGGTGAAATACGGTCTCCCTGTTCCGCCTACAAAAATAACAACTTCTCCACTTTCAAGGTATTTTAGTGTCTTTTCATTAACATAATTCTCTGCAATTTTTGGATCTACAGTTAAAGAACTTTGAACCCTTGCTTTTAATCCAACAAGTTCAAAACCACTTCTTAACGCTAAACCATTCATAATTGTAGCTAACATACCAATGTAATCAGCACGATTTCTAGGTATCCCGTTTTTTTCTGCAGAAGCTCCTCTTCAAAAATTACCACCCCCTATAACTATCGACACTTGAACCCCTTGATTAACAATTTCTTTTAATTGTAAAGCAATTCTTTTAACTAATTCATTATCAATAGCAAGATGTTTTCCTTATTTGCAAAACCCTCACCTGATAGTTTTATTAAGATTCGTTTATATTTAATCATAACTAAAATCCGATCTAAGTATTATCTTATTATATTTTATATTAAAAAAGTAAGAACTATATAAAAAATATATAAATAGAATTATTTTAATTTTTCAATCTAATTTTAACAATTTTTCAATTAAAGTTAGATTCAATTTTTTAATTACTTCATAAAAATTATTCTAATGTCTTTTTATTATTAATAAGCGACATTTTGATGAGTCAATTTAAACTATTTATTACCATCAGCCGTAACATATATATCTATATTCTATGTGTTTTAGTTACTTATGTTATATTAATTTGTCAAGATGACTAGTCCAAAAACACACAACGGAAATGTTTCCATATACTTTTAAAATAAAAATTATAAGGTTATGAAAAAATGGAAAAAAATTATTAATAAATGCTTAATTATGACAGCTACAAGTATCATTACTATTTCA